>JAOZSS010000235.1 GCA_029939545.1 Kiritimatiellia bacterium
TGCCTTCCACCCGCCTGCGTACGAGGTCTGGACCATGCGCGCCTGGATTTCGCGCACCTGTTCAACCGACACCTGGCGCGACTTCTTCTGCGGCTCGATCCAGAGGATATCCGGATGCGTCCGGTTGGTCACCTGCCGACAGCCGCGGCACTCGCCGCAGGGCTTGTCCTCTGCATCGCAGTAGAGCCGCATCAGGAAGCGAACGGTCAGCTCCATGGCTTCGCCGCGGATAGGACCTTCCACAATAAAGGCCTGGGCCAAGCGGTCCGACGCGAGGGCACCCTCAAGACAGGCGAGTGCTTCGTCAATCTTCATCGGCAGGTCTCCCGCCACCAACGGCCGACAGCAAAGGCTCGACCACACGCCACACCTCGGTCGACACGGCGTCAACTGAGGCTTCAGACTGGATGACATGAAACCGCTCCGGCCACCGCTCCGCAAGGACAAGGTATCCCTGGCGCACGCGCTCATGGAAAGCGCGTGCCTCGCGCTCGAACCGGTCTTCGCCCTGATCCAGCGCCAGGTTGCGCTGATGGATCCGCTCAAACCCGATCCCCACATCAAGATCCATGAGCAAGGTCGCGTCGGGTGCCAGTCCGTCCGTGGCCCACTCGTTCAGATTGAGGACGCGCTCTACGTCGAAATCACGACCATAGCCCTGGTAGGCGGTCGTCGAATCGGCAAAACGATCACATATGACGACACAGCCGCGCGCAAGCGCCGGCTTGATCACCCGCTGCACAAGCTGGGCCCGGCTGGCGGCAAACAGCAGGATCTCGGTCTCGCGCACGATGGGCTCCCCCACGGAATCGTGCTGGAGAATCTCACGAATCGCCTCGCCTGTGGGCGTCCCTCCGGGCTCGCGCGCCTTCAGAACTTCGTAGCCCATTGAGCGCAACCGCTCCGCAAGCTCGTTCGAGTGCGTTGACTTTCCGCTTCCCTCGGGCCCCTCGAATGTAATGAACAGACCAGACATCAGGACAGGCTCCTCAGCTTCTGCCCTTCAGGGGTGTCGCGCACCTCCCAACCAATGGCAGCCAACTCGTCACGTATCCGGTCGGAGTCGGCCCATCGTTTCTCGCTGCGCGCCGCGGCCCGCTCATCGAGCAGAGCCTGCACAGCGTCGTCCGGGCCGGCGGCGGCCGCCTCGGGCTTGAGCGCCAACACACCATCCATCTCGTCGAGCACAGCAAGGGCGGCGGCTGCGCCTGCCGCGTCCACCTCGCCCGCATCCAGTGCCCTGTTGCCTTTGTGCACCATGTCGAAGAGCGCCGCCAAGCTATTGGGCATTCCAAGATCATCCTCAACCCCGGCACGGAAACCGTCGCGGCCGACCGCCGCCCACTCCGGCAGTGCGCCGCCGTCGCCCTCGGCATTCTCGGTCAACCGTGTGCGAAATTCGTCGAGGCGTCCCAGCGCCGTGCGCGCCGCGTCGAGCGCCGACAGTGTGAAATTCAACTCCTGCCGGTAGTGCGCCGACAGGAGGAGGTATCGAATCTCCCGCCCCGTGTACCCCTTCTCCAACAGATCGCGTAGCGTGAAGAAGTTGCAGAGCGACTTCGCCATCTTCTTGCCTTCCACGCGCAGGTGTTCGCAATGGAGCCAACTCTGAACGAACGGCTTGCCGGTGGCGGCCTGTGCCTGGGCAATCTCGTTTTCATGGTGCGGAAAGATGTTGTCCACGCCGCCGGTGTGGATGTCGAAACTCTCACCGAGATACTTCATGCTCATGGCCGAGCACTCGATATGCCAGCCGGGACGCCCGCGCCCCCACGGGGACTCCCACGCGACATCGCCATCCGCCTCATCCCACGCTTTCCACAGCGCAAAATCGGCCACGTTCTCTTTATCGTACTCATCCTGCGCCACGCGCGCACCCGCCTGTAGCCCCGCCATGTCCAGGTGCGCCAACTTGCCATAGTCGTCGTAGGCGCTGACATTGAAGTAGACCGAACCATCGTCCGACTGGTAGGCCACGCCGTTCTCGAAGAGCCGCTCGATCAGGGCGATCATCTCCGGTACATGCCCTGTTGCGGCCGGGTAATGCTCGGCCGGTTCAATGCGGAGTGTCTTGAGATCATCAAAGAAAGCATCTTTGTAGGTGCGTGTGTAGTCGTCGAGTGATACCCCCGCCTCGATCGCACCGCGGATCGTCTTGTCATCCACATCGGTCAGATTCATCACCTGCGTGACGTCATAGCCCGCGAACGTCAGTACGCGCCGCAGAATATCCTCAAAAATGTAGGCCCGATAGTTGCCAATGTGGGCGTAGTTGTAGACCGTGGGGCCGCACGTATACAGGCCCACCTTCTTGCCGTTCAGCGGCGAAAACTCCTCCACCGCACGCGACATCGTGTTATAGAGATTCATCACCTGTCGTCTTCCTGTTTACTGCTATCTATGCGGCTAACCGCCGCGGTCGCCATCACGGCAATGCCTTCGCCGCGTCCCATGGCCCCCATCTGCTCGACGGTTGTTCCCTTCACAGACACGCGCGATGCATCGACCCCCATCGCTCCCGCCAAGTTCCACTGCATGGCGGGCACATGCGGGGCAATCTTCGGGGCTTCCGCAATCACCGTGGCATCCACGTTGCCGACCGCCCACCCGGCATCCGCCAAGCGCAGGGTCACCTGCCGCAGCAGTTCAATGCTGTCGGCGTCTTTCCAGCGTGCATCGCTATCCGGAAAGTGCTGCCCGATGTCCCCATCCGCCACTGCGCCAAGGAGCGCATCGGCAACCGCATGGCTCAGCACATCGGCATCTGAATGGCCCAGCAGCCCCGTCTCGTGCGGGATTTCAACCCCGCCAAGCACGAGCCGTCGCCCCTCTACAAGCCGATGCGCGTCAAAACCGATTCCGGTTCGATAATCAAGCATGTTTGACAGCATACGTAAGGTGCGTAACACTGACAACATGAATCAGAAAACAGCGAGGCACAGGTCAGACTATCTCCTCCCCTGCGACCTTGCGTCGCAGGAAGACAAGATCTCCGTTTCCTGCGACGCAAGGTCGCAGGGGAACGGGGTGCCGCAAAGGCCCATCAGAATCGGGATCATTGGGGCCGTCGGCCTGCTCATGATCGCATGCGGGATGGTGTTTGCGGCACCAATACCCAAGGAGCTGCGCAAGACCTCGTTCGTGGCGTTTGATGTTGAGACTACCGGGCTGAGCGCGGCAAAGCATCGCGTGATCGAGATCGGGGCGGTTAAGATCCGTGCCGGCCGCATCGTTGCCCGCCAGGTCTGGTTGATCAACCCGAACCAGCCCATTCCGTATGCCACGACCCGCGTGCACGGCCTGACCGATGAAGACGTGAGCGAGGCACCCAGCTTCACGGAGGTCTATCCTGAATTTGTTGCCTTTGTGAAGGGAACCATCCTCGTGGCTCACAATGCATCATTCGACGTGCGCTTCATGGCCCACGAGG
>JAOZSS010000054.1 GCA_029939545.1 Kiritimatiellia bacterium
CTGAGCACCCGATTGATGCCCACCCCAAGTCGCGCTATGCCCGACAGATTCGCAAGGCGTTGCTGCTGGCCCGGGCAGGGCATGTCGATCGGGCGCGCGAGTTGATTGAGTCATTGCTGACGCTCGACCCCGATGATATCCCCGTACGCGAGGCCATGGTGAAACTGAACCTCGACAGCGGCAAAACCGAGGATGCGGAACGGCTGGCATACGAGCTGTTGGCGGATGATCCCGGCAATCCGTATGCCCTGTATGTCCATGGCTCCATGGATATTGTGCGGGGTGACTACAAAGAGGCCGAGACCAAGTTGATGACGAGCGTGAGGGATCGTCCGCATCCGGAGTCGCTCAACAACCTGGCATGGTTGCTCAACGAGGTGGGAAAACATGAAGCCGCTGAGCCGTATGCCTGGCAGGCGGTGGAGATGGATCCCTCCGTTCACCATGCATGGGATACGTTAGGCCTGGTTCTCCTCAAGCAGAACAAGATCGATGAGGCCTCCGATGCGTTCAAGAAGGCGTTGAAGCTGGTGGACGACGATATCTGCGCCAGTTTGAACATGGCCGAAATCTGTGTGCGCCAGGGCAAACTGCGCGCCGCGCGTAAGTTGCTCAGGCGTCTTGAGCCGCGCCAGAACGAGATGTTGGCTACAGAGCGTAAGCGTTATAAGGCGATCGATATAGCCGCCATGAAGTCCTGATTCTGTTCAACATGGGTACAACACGTACATCCAAGACCCAGCGCGTCCTGCACGGTGCCGGGCGCTGGTTTGCCACCGCAGCGGTGATCCTTTCTCCCTGGCTGTTTGGCAGTGCCGAGCCATGGGCTTATCTCATGATTTCGGCCCTGGCAGGACTGGCAACCATCATGTGGCTATTTGCCGTGGCCTGTTCTCACAGTCCGGACTTCAACCGGCCCACGTTCTCCATCCTGCTGCTGGTTCTGATCGCGGTGACGGTCTTGCAGGTCATTCCTTTGCCTTCGGGCCTGGTCTCCATTCTGAATCCCTTTTCGGCGACCACTACGGAGTCGGCCAACCTTGCCCTCGCTAATATAGGGCGGGTGGGGGGGCAGGACGTCGGGCAGGTCAGCTATGCGCTGTCGCTCTCGCCCAGCGCCACCTGGCGCAGCGTGTGGCTGTTGGTGGCCTACGTCGGCGTTCTGCTGGTCCTTATCAATACCTGTCGGCACTGGCACCACATGACACAGGTTGCCACGGCGGTCGCGGTGTCGGGATTCTTCATGGCGCTCATCGCCCTGGTTCACCGATTTTCCGGGTCGTATGATATTCTCTGGATTCACGAGCCACGCTATGGGGGCAGCATCTTCGGACCCTTTACGAACCGCAACCATTTTGCGGCACACATGAACATGCTTTTCGGTGTGGCGCTGGGGCTGTTGCTCTCTTCGCAGCATATCAGCGAGATTCTATCCTGGCCGAGCTGGCGTGAACGGATTGCGTGGTTGTCCAGCCGCAGTGCGAGCCGTATTGCCCTTGCCGTATTTACCGTGGTGCTCATCGGTGGGGCCTCGTGCGCGGCGGTGTCGCGCGGCGGCATGTTGAGCCTGGCGGTCGGACTCGCCTTGGCCGCTATTCTGGTTACACGGCATCGAAGCATTACGCCGCCGGCGCGCCTGGCCGTGTTCGCTATCACCGCCCTCGTGGTGCTGCTCGTACTGTGGCTTGCGCGAGAGGAAGTATTCCACCGCCTGGCGATGTTAACGACCGTGATCAACAACCCGATGGAGGATCTGCGGACCATCGCCTCCGGGGATACACTGCGCCTCTACCTGCGCTGTCCCCTGACCGGGTGCGGGTTTGGTGCGTTCCGGCATGCCTATACGATCGTACAGAGCCCCGACCTCTCGTCCCGCTGGTTGCACGCCCACAACGACTGGGCCCAGTTGCTGGCCGAGGGGGGATGGCTGGGGACGGTGACTTTCTTTGGTGCTCTGGTGGTGTTTGTGCGGTACGTGGTGAGACGCTTCGGGGAGCTGTCGGACCGGGCCCGGCTATACGTACTGGGTGTATCGGTGGGGCTCTGCACGATCGCGTTGCACAGCGTGGTGGATTACAGCCTTCACAAGCCTGCCAATGCGCTGCTGCTCTGCTTCCTCGTAGCGCAGGCCATCCTGGCTATACATCTGCGGCACCGCCCGCGTCAGCAGGCCGTCTCTCACAAGCATGAGCTCCTTCGCACCATGAGCTATGGCGGTCCCCGCCGTCGCCGCCCATGGCTGGAGGGCCCGTTGCGACACCGTGTCATGCGTGGCACAGCCATCGTCGCCCTGGCGTTCGTCTGCCTGCTGATGGTGTTGGAAGGGCGCGCCCTGCGCGGCGAGCTCGCCCTGTCGCGGTTTTTCTATCTCCAAAGGCTGGCCGAGAAGACGGATGACCCCGTTAGCCTGGAAGCGGTTGTCAGTCGCGCATTCGACGAGGCCGACCTGGTCAGAGAGTTGGCGCCGCACAATGCAGATGGGTTGGCGGAGGTGACATCCGGAATGCTTACCTGGACGCTGGATGGACGGCTGCCGCGCGACCTGCGTACCCGCATCGCCACGCGGGCGATCGAAAGCGCAACCGTGTCGGTTCACGGCGCGCCCTCGGACTACCTGCCTTGGCTAGCGCTCGCGCGCACCTACTTCACGCTGGGCTTGTGGGACCAGGCCGAGATCGCGCTCAAGCAAGCCCGCCACCTGGTTCGTCATCGTGACCAGGTCCGCATGTTCGCCGCGCCGGGCGAAGAATAGTCGCGTCAGTCATCACCCCGATAGCCCCGGCAAGGGTGCAGGTAGAACTTTCGGACGGGCTTGCCGCGCCAGTGACTCCAAATTTCGCGCGGGGGATCGACGGTCGTGAACTGGGCCTTCAGATCGGCCGGTGCCACGGGGTTAGGTGAGACATAAACAGCGCCCTGTCCACTCTCGCTCTTGCCATAGGTCGGCCAGAACGAATACTGGTTCTGAATGTGTGGGCGATCCACGATGAAGGTGTTCGGGTGATCCTGCATGTAGAACGAGAGCAGGCTGGCTGTCTGGTAGTGGTCGCCGATGACAAACGAGAGGTCCGCTTCCTTGTTGAACCGCTCCACCTGGTGCGCAAGGTCTTGCCATCCCCGGATACGATAGAGCAGGGGCTCCACACCGGGAATCCGTGCAGCGGGCGCGACCATGATTACGGCAGCCAGCAGGCCGGCAGGGACAAGTGCGACCCATGCCATAGCACGAGCTGTCCGACTCGTCTCGCTCAGTGTGCACCACGTGGCGGCCACCAGCGGCAGCGCACTCATGACGGCCGCGGCCGTCCAGTTGGCCTCACCGGCATCGTTGAGGGCGAGGAGCGAGTAGAATACAAGCAGCGGGATCGTTAGGCTTGCCAGGAAGCGGTAGGGCACCGGTGTCTCTCTGCGTACCCGTCCATGGATGAGACTGAACAGGATGCCGGCAAAGAAGAGCGGGAAGTACGCGCCAAGCTGGCCTCCCAGGTACTCCAGGAACTCTGATCCCGAGAATCGCCATGCGCGATCCAGTGCGCCTCGCTCTTGAAGGTGCACGAAGGTGATCCAGTCGTGATGCGCGTTCCACCACAACACGGGCGCCAGGCAAGCCAGCGCCGCGAGACACATCAACCAGAAACGCGGACGTCGCAAATGGGTGCGATGAGGTTTGGACCACATCAGGAAGAGTGCGAACGATGGCAGCAATGCAACGTTGGTGTACTTGGCTAACATACCCACACCGACCGCGACACCCGTGAGTAGCCATGCTCCGGTGCGCTCCGTATCCTTTGCCTTCCAGAACAGGCAGGCGGATGCCATCCAGAAGAAGATGAACAGGGGGTCGATAGTCATCAATAGGCTGCCAATGACAAACAGCGGCGTGCAGGCAGCGACGATAAGTGTCCAGACAGCAATACGCCGGGAGAAGAGGCGCGAAGCCACCCCGTAGAGTAGCAGGAGCGTGCCGGTTCCCATGCAGACCGAGAAGAAACGGATGCCGAGGGGGGTGTCGCCAAAGATCGATGTGCCTAAACGGATTGTCCATGCCACGAGCGGGCCCTTGCTGTAGTAGCACCAGTCAAGGTGGTTGGACCAACGCCAATAGTAGGCCTCGTCCCCGATCAGTTCGAAGCGGGTGCAGATCCAGAGGCGGAGCCCTGTCAAGGCGACCAAGCCCCCCGCAACCCAGCTCCACGTGCGGTCTTCCTGCCCCATCGTGCGCTAGTCCTTTCTGCGAATGAGTCGGAGGCCTAACGCGGCGAAGAGGCTAACGGGTAGCCAGATCAACAGGTGCGGCTGTGCCGCCGGAACCGTCACCAGCGACTGTGTGAGAAGCGTGGACATGTAGAAGGCCAGGAAGATCACCAGGCTGAGCGCGACGCCCATCCCGGTGGACTTGCGGTGCGAGTGGACGCCGAGAGGGATCCCTATCAGAACCAGGGCCAGGCTCGAGAATGCCATGGCCGAGCGGCGATTGATCTCGAACAGTATAAACGAGCGCTTCAGGGCCAGGTCCCTGGCATCCAATTCTGCGTAAACGGAGCGCAGGTTGCGAAGGGTTGTCCATAGCTCCGTGGAAGCTGCGTCTTCTTCGTCGGGCTGATAGTGTCCCTGCTTGCCGAGTTCCTCGATCTCCAGTGCCCACTCCTTGACGTAGACCGTCTTAGGGACATCCTTTGAGAAGGGGTTGATGCGCACATCGATGAGGTCCATGGAGAGGTTTTGGCCCTCTGCGGTCTCGTAGACCCGGCCATGGTGCGCGTGAATCTCGCGTATCAGTCCCGCTTCGCGACTATCATAGATGCGGACATCCCTGATCAAGTCTTCATCGCGGTGACCGATGTACATCGTGAGTTCCGGGATGATGCGGAAGAAGCGCCCCTCCTCGATCATGTCGAGCGGGGAGACCGACCGCATGCGAGCCTGCTCCGTCCGCCGCGCGAGGTGGGCGCGCGGCTCTACCTCGTGGTTGATGTAGAGCGAGAGCACCACGAGCCCGCCTACCACGAGCAGCGTGCTGCGGATGATCGTGCCCAGTCCCAGTCCCAGCGTCTGCATGGCCATCACTTCTCCGTCGTCGGAGAGTCGGCCGTAGATCAGGAGACAGCTTACCAGGCAACCCAGTGGGATCGCCATCACGATGGAGGTGGGCATTGAGTAGAGAAAGAGTCTGACGACGGGTGCCCATGGCATGCCGCGCGCAATCAGGTCCATGACCTTGAATACGGCGCCGATTGACGTGGCAAAGGTCACAAAGACCATTGCCATCACAAACGTCATCAGAAAATCCAGCCCGATATACCGGTCGAGGGTTCGGCTTCCCATGGTCGGTTCCCCTGTCAGCTATCCCTGTCTTCGCATGAACCTACAACAGGGAGCTCCCTGTTGGCCAGTTCGGATGCGCAGCGGATCAAGAGGCAGGGAGGGCGAGCTTCCGGAGGTAGGTGAGGCAATTGCGGATCCCGGAGACCACGGCGCGGCTGGATACCGTAGCGCTTGTGATGCCGTCAACGTCATGGCCAAGCTTCCAGCGATCAGCCAGTGTCTTACCTCGGAACTGGTCGAGGAACGACGGGCGGACGATGCCCTTGCCATGCTGCTCCCGGTGCTTGAGAATCGTGACCCCGACAACTGAAAGGTCCGGGTCCGCCAGGATAAGCATCTCTATCTGGCCGTGCCGCCCCACACGCTTCCACGTGCCGCCCAGGCCCACGAGGCCGCGCTTGGGATCGCGGATGGCGAGATAACGCCAGCGCCAGCGGGGCGCCAGGTGAGCCGTGGCCGCTTCGCCCAGCTCGGCGCGGATGGCTGAGGAGATGCCGACCTTGTGCTCGGTCACCGTGGCGCCCGGGAAGGCCGCATCGATGGCCAGGCGGACCTTATCCTCGATGCTGTCGGCCTGTGCCGCGGAGCCGATGGCGAGGCAGACGGCAAACAGCAGTACCCGCCGTCTTGCCCGGGTGCACCGTGTTGATGAGGTGGACCGATTAGAAGTCATATCCCATACCAAGATTGAAACCGTCCTGATCCTGGCCGTCGGCGTTGTTCTGCCACTGGGCGTCGGCCTTGAATACCACCTGTTCGTGCGGGTACCAGTTGACGCCGAGGGTCCACTCCTCTTGCTGCGATGCGGTGGCGCCGCTGCCGGCCTGGTTATCCCATTCGCTGTAGCGTGCGAAAAGTGTCACGGCGTCACAGACGCGATAGGCGGGCTCCACATACCACCCGGCCTGGCGGTCGGCATCGACGGATTCGGGCCCTTCCCCGTCCAGCGCCCACTCGGCGTAAAGCGCGCGCAGCCGCACCGGGCCGCGCGTTGCATCGAGGTGTACCTCGCCCAACCAGGCATTGCCGGCCGATTCGTCGGTGCCCTGCGTCACGTCGTCCTGGTACTGCACGGCGCCGCCCAACGCGAGGCCACGGCCCTGCCAGCCGACCGCGAGTGTGGCGGCCGCGCTCTCGGCAGACGCCTTGGCGACCTTTTGCCTTCCGCTGCGCACGGCATAGGCGCTGTTGGAAGATGTGTCGAATCCGGAGTGGACATAAAGGGCGTAGTTCCATCCGCTGTCGCACTCGCCATGCACGCCAACACCGCCTTCCCACCAGGTGGTCGGGATGATGTCCTTCTCTACACTGTTACGCTCCACGCCGTTGAACCGCGGCGGTTCATGTACGGTGTTGAGGAGGCCCACCGGGACCAGGAACAGACCCGCCCTCAATGTGGCGGCATCGTTCAGGTCGACGTCGATGAAGGCCTGCTCCAGCTCCATCTCACCGGGTTGACCGTCGCCACTCAGCGCGTGCTCAAGCTCCAGCTCCGAGACAAAGCGAATCCGCTCGGAGTAGTCGTAGCCGACATAGAGCACGAAGCGGTGAAAATCCAACTCGCGCTTATCGCTCGCGCCGCCCGTGCCGTCGAGATTGTTGTAGTGAAGCTCGCCGTAGCCGTGCAGCGAGAGGGCGTGGGTCTCGGACTCGCCTCCACCAGCAGTCCGTATCTCCTCAAGCTCCTCATCAATCCGATCGAGCCGTTCGGCGACGCTCTCGGCCCGCGCCGCGAGCGCGGCCAGTGATGTCGCGGCTACCATCGCCAGCAGCACGGCGCGGGTGTTGATGTGTTTCTTAGTCATGGGCTAACCTCCTGTGTTTTAGTTGCATCTAACTTTGTCGCCAAAAGAAGGGCGACGGGAAATCATCTGTCGTTGTTCAGTTCATAAAGGGTCAAATCGGCTTTACTGGCGCAGGCGCAGCCGGAGCAGCCTTCGCCGCAGAGCCGTTCGGCGCGTAGGCGACCTTTGTCGACCAGCAGTTTGAGCATGGGCTCGATGGCCTCGGGCGCCATCTCGAAGTGACGGGCGATCTGTCGCAGGGTCAGGCGGTCCTTGTCGCGGAGGAGGGACTTGATCTCGCTCATCATGATGACGCCTCCTGTCGTTGGCCGGCAATCCGCAGCCCGACGCAGAGGGCCACGAGAATTCCCGTCCCGATCCCGATCCATATCGCGGAGCTCGACGGATGCCGGATGAATGTTCCGGCCTGATAGAACAGCATGGAGATCACCCATGCCAACAAGGTGAGGTAGAAGACGGAGAACGAGGCCCACTTGGCTGAGGTCTCTTTGAAGATGGCGCCGACGGCGGCGACGCACGGCGTGTAGATCAGGATAAAGAGCAGGTAGGCGAAGGCACCGATCTTGCCGTCATAGAACCGCGCCATCGTGGAAACCGTACGGTCGCTGATAGCCATCTCCTCGGCCATCGTTGCGGTATCGGTCAGTTTGCTTCCAGCGCCAAGACCGAGAGGGTCTGTCACCTTCTCCCCAAAACCCTCAAATCCTTCCGGAATCGCCCGGAACGCAGCCATGATCCCTTCCCAGAAGTCGAAGGGGGTCTCATCCTCAACCACGCTCTCCTCTTCACTGATCTGCGTGTAGAGCGCGTCGAGCGTTCCCACTACGGCTTCCTTGGCAAAGAGTCCGGCGAACATGCCGACAGCGCCCGGCCAGTTCTCCTGTGTCAGTCCCATGGGATAGAAGACAGGCGCCACCTTGCGGCTGATCGCGCTCAGGACCGAGTCCTTGCTGTTTGCATGGCCGATGCTCCCGTCCGTTCCGATCGTATTAAGGAAGCTCAGGATGATGACGGCGATGATCACCACCTGGCCGGCGCGCACAATGAAACTCTTCAGGCGCGTCCAGGTGTGAAAGCAAAGGCCGCGCAAGGTAGGGAGGTGATAAGGGGGCAGCTCCATGACAAACGATGTCGCTTCGCCCTGTAGAATGGTCTGCTTGAAGAGCAGCCCGGTCAAAACAGCCAGCACGATGCCGATCATGTAGAGCCCGAAGATCACCAGGCCGCCGCTTTGCGGGAAGAAGGCCGCCGCGAAGAGGGTATAGACCGGCAGGCGTGCTCCGCACGACATGAACGGATTCATCATGATCGTCAGGATGCGGTCGCGGCTGTTCTCCAGCGTGCGCGTGGCCAGGATGGCCGGCACATTACAGCCAAACCCAACCAGCATCGGAATGAACGCCTTGCCGGGCAGCCCGATCGTCCGGAGGAAGCGGTCCATCACGAACGCCGCGCGCGCCATGTAGCCGGAGTCCTCCAGAAAGGCCAGGCAGAGGAAAATCAGGGAGATCGGGGGAATAAATGTGGCAACAGTCTGGATGCCGCCACCCACGCCATTGGCAAGCAGAGCGATCAGCCAGCCCGGACAATGAAGCGTACCCAGCAGTGCCCCGAACCCGTCGACAAAGAGGGTCCCGCAGAGTTCGTCGAAGAAATCAATGAACGGCGCTCCCACATTCATGGTGATCATGAAGACCAGGTACATGATGCCGAAGAAGATCGGGATGCCCACCACGCGGTTGAGCAAGACTCTGTCGATCGCATGCGACACGGTGCGGCGCATCTCGTTCTCCCGGTGCACGACATCGCGTGCGAGCCCGTGAATGAATCCGTAACGCCCATCGGCAATGACGATATCGATGTCCTCGCCCGTATGGGCCTCGACGCGCTTCGATTCCGCTGCCACCATATCTCTGAGCTCGGTATCACCAAGCAGGTCGGCGGCGATCTCATCCTGATCCAACAGCTTGAGTGTCAGCCAGCGGGGATCGACACCGCGCTTCTGTGCCGACTCGGTGACCTTGACTGTGATGTGCCTGATGGCCTTTTCCAGTTCGGAGTCGTACAGGACGCGGGTGGGGGAGGCTTCTCCTCGCGCCGCTGCATTGGTGATAGCATCCTTCAGTTCTGCCAGCCCCTGCTTCTTCGGGATAGAGATTGGGATGACCGGGCAGCCGAGGTGTCGTGAAAGGTGCTCAACCTCTATGCGGATACGCCGTTTACGGGCCACGTCCATCATGCTGAGTGCCACGACAACCGGAACCTTCATCTCAAGAATTTGCGTCGTCAGGAAGAGGTTGCGCTCGACGTTCGTAGCGTCGACGATATTGACCACCACGTCCGGCTTGCTCTTGAGGATGTGTTCGCGGGCGAGGGTTTCGTCGGGTGAGTAAGCGGAGAAAGAGTAGATTCCAGGAAGATCCGTCGCATGTACCTGTGCACCACCGTGCTCGTAGGAGCCCTCGATTCGCTCGACCGTAACCCCGGGCCAGTTGCCCACGTGTTGGCGCGCACCGGTCAGCGCGTTGAACAGGGTCGTTTTACCGGAATTAGGGTTGCCGGCGAGTGCAATCTCAAGCTTCTTCATAGTGGCATGATGACTTCGATTTCGACGGCATCGGCCTCCGCCTTGCGTAGCGTAAGGTGTGATCCCTGCAACTCAATCACCACTGGGTCCCCCAGCGGTGCGACACGGACCAACTTGAACTCGGCCTGTTTGACCATACCCATTCGCAGCAGTTTGTGCCGGTAGTCCCGGTCACGCGTGACATACCCGGTGATCCGTGCGTGCTGGTCGATCTGCAGATCTCTGATCTTTACCCGGTCCCCCACGAGGATCTTCTCCGCCATGCCGTTCCCGATTGTCAGTCGGGCATCGCCGCTAAGCAACACAACAGGGCCTCCGCCTGTGCCCGTGTGATTGGCCTCCGCCACTTCGATCCTCGAACCCACGTTCAGCCCAAGGGCGATGATGCGCTGCTGGAACTCGCGTCCGCCGCGCAGGGCCAGTACGTAGCCCTTCTGGCCCGTGGCCATTCGACTCAACGGTTGGCTCGGCGACTTATGCATGATGGACAAACCCCTTGCCTTCAACCCATGTGGTTTTTCCGTTGCCGGAGCTTCGGTCATATTCGATGTATGCGATCAGGCGTTCCAGGATCACGTCGCCCACAATGTGTTCCATCTTGCAGGCGCAAGCCGTGGCGGTCTTCTCGTCGACCGACAACACCTCGGTGAAGAAGTGGGTCAGTACCTCGTGACGATGCACCACGTCGCGCGCCACACGCTCCCCTTCCTCGGTGAGCGCGATGAGGTCATACGGCTCGTGTCGGACCAGGTCTCGTTTGACCAGTCCGCGCAATGCGTTGGTCACAGAGGAAGCGGCCACACCGAGCCGGTCGGCGATATCTTTCGACCGTGCCTCACCGCGCTCAGCAATGACCAAGAAGATCGATTCCAGGTAATCTTCCAGACTCGCGCTCAGCTCTGTCGTCATCGTCTCCACGCACACCGCTCCTAATCAGCGTCACTCGGTCTATTTAGGCGCATCTAAATTAAGACTGCAAGCCCCTTTTTAGACAGAGCTAAATATTTATCTGCTTCGCTCTTGTTTAACCGTCTGAGGCCAACTAAGGTGGACACCAAATAGATGCGCTACAAGCGTGCAGGTGAGGTTAGGCGGCGCGGTGCCGCAGCAAGGAGCCCTGAGATGAAGAAAGTTCTGGTTGCAGTTGTCGTGTTGTTGGTGGGCCTGGTGGTCAGTGGATGCGGCAGCAAGTATGCTGACGTGAAGAAGACGAACACCAAGTTCGCGAAGGCCACGGAGGCGTACGTCGCGGATCTTGAGAAGGCAGACGACGCCAAGTCGGTTGCGAAGGCGATCAATGGCTACGCCGACGAGATGGAAGTCTTCTGGCCAAAGATGAAGGCCCTGTCGGAGAAGTACCCCGAGCTGCAGGATCCCAACAACGTGCCGAAGCAGATTCAGGCGTCGCAGAAGGAATCCGAAGCCAGCGGAAAGAAGATGGCCGCCACCTTCATGAAACTCATGCCCTACATGACCGACCCCGAAGTCCGCAAAGCCCAGGAGCGCCTCGGCAAGATCATGTCTCAGCAATAGGCCCGTTCCGGACGGCGATGACCTCTGCGGCGATGCTGATCGCTATTTCGGCGGGGGTGTTGCTGGCGATGGGGAGGCCGATCGGGGCGTGGATCGCGTCGAGCGATTCTGGCGCTACCCCCTGCGCGATCAGGTTGGCGCGGATCGTGGCAATCTTGGCCGCGCTGCCCATCATGCCGAGGTAGCGCAGTGGGCGCCCGACCAATTGGGCGAGCACGGTTTCATCATGTGCGTGACCAAAGGTCATGATCGCGACGTAGCTGCGGTCGCCATCGGGGATGTGGCGCTCCATGTCGGTGTAGTCCACCACGCGACACTCATCAGCCTGCACATTGTCCCGCATGGTGGCTAGATCGGGCCGGTTGTCCAAAATAACGATGCGCATCCCGAGTGAGGCAAGTAAAGGGGTAAGCGCCAGAGAGACATGGCCGCCACCGACCAGGGTCATGGTGTCGCGTATCCCTACCGTCTCGCGGTAGCACCATGGATCGGGAGCGTACCCAGCCCCCGCGTTGCTGTCCGCCGCCGGCACGCAGTGGAGGCCGTTGGCGTCGAGCGACAGATGGTGCGGCCGGTTGTTGCGGTAGGCATCTTGGATCGTGAGAAGGGTTGCCCGGTCGGCCTCGCCCAGACAGACAGCGATGAAGCGCTGTTCGCCGGAGCAGATCATGCCGGACGCATGCGCACCCGTCTCCCCGGTGTGCGTCATGGTGACCCGGTGGGGTGGGGGCGGTGGATGTTCCTGCAGCATGGCTGTTGCCGACTCGGCCAGACTGAACTCGGAGCGCCCGCCGCCGACCGTGCCCAGACGTTCTCCATCGGCGGTGACTGCTAATTTCGCACCGGGTCGGTTGGGGCCGGAGCCCTCTGCATCCACCATCACGACAAGGCCGACCGGCTTCCCGCTCGCCACGAGCGACGTCACCGCACTCCAGAAATCGACATCATGCATCGAACCAGACTCCGCTGAGTGCATAGTAAATGGCCATCAGGCCCGAGAAAATCGCGCTTCCCGCGAATCGCCATCGTAGGGGCAGCACCACCTGGATCACGAAGTTGCCGACGATGGCGATTGGGATGTTGACCAGCCAGGAGAGAAAGGCGGTCTGCAGCAAGGCCAGTCGAAGCGCCTCCCCGTTGGCGCTGAACAGCGCGATGAAGAGCAGGTGGCGTGCGATCCAGAGCGGGTTGAAGTAGAGGAGCGCCAATCCGGTTCGTGCCAATGCACGGCGCGGGCCGTTTCCGGTCGCAGATGTACGGCGATCGATCCATCGGAAGTAGGCCGGGATCTCCCATGCATAGACGGTGGCACCGATGAGCATGATACCCATGAGCCGCCACGGCGAGAACACGCCGAGAATCATGGCGGCAACACTGTCGCCGGCGGCGTAGATCAGCAGGCCCTGCAGCGCGTTGCGTTTGGTGATGGCGAAAGGCATCAGGCGTTCCGATCCGGTGCGGCGTCTTCAAGCTCACGCAGAATGCGCTCATGCGTCAACGGTGCCTCGAAGTGGTCGACAGGCAATGGGCGCACAGAGGCCATCGCGGCCCGA
>JAOZSS010000236.1 GCA_029939545.1 Kiritimatiellia bacterium
TGCCGCCTGAAGGACATCAAGCGTCTCTTCCTGGGCACCGGCGTTGGAACCAGCACCTACTCGGTGCTCGAACAGGGCCGCATCGACCAGATCCTCAGCTCGCGTCCGGAAGACCGCCGTGCG
Organism: Kiritimatiellia bacterium; assembly: GCA_029939545.1. GTDB lineage: Bacteria > Verrucomicrobiota > Kiritimatiellia > UBA8416 > JABMPJ01 > JABMPJ01. The sequence continues at coordinate 124 of JAOZSS010000236.1, forward strand.
GTCTTCGAAGAGGCCAGCGGCATCACGAAGTATAAGGCGGACAAAAAAGAGGCCATGCGCAAGCTGGACCAGACGGAGGCCAACTTGCTCCGTCTCTCGGACGTGATCCGCGAAGTGAAGCGCCAGATCGGTTCCCTCCAGCGCCAGGCCGGCAAGGCCCGTCGCTACAAGTCGTTCCAGGAGGAACTGCAGGGGCTCGACCTGTTTGCCACACGCCACCGTGTCCAGACTTTCGATAACGACATCGGCGAGATTGAAGCGGAAGCCGGAGCCCTCAGGGCAAAGCTGACCGAGGCCCAGGCTGAGATCGAACAGGCCGAAGCCGACAGCGTCGCGCTCCGCGCGGCCCAGATGAACACGCAGCGCGAAATCGGCACGGTCCTCGAAACGGGCGTGCAGGCGCGTACCCAGCTCGATCACACGCGCGAGATGATCGAGACGAACGGCCAGCGCATCGCCGAATACCGCCTCCTATCCCATCGCGACACGCAGGAGATTGAGGAGGCCCAGCGCCAGGTCGGGGAGAAGCGGGAGACACTCTCAACGCTCGACACCCAGTTCTCCCAAGCCCAGCAGGGTCACGCTGCGGCCAAAACGGAGCTGGCCGGCAACCAGACCGCCTTTGACGAACACCGCGAGCAGATGGATGCCGCCCGCACCACGATCCAGAAACTGCGCGAAGACACGGTTACACTGGAAGGCCTGGCCTCCCGACTTCAGAACGAGCTGGTGGAAATCGACACCCGTGAACGCTCGAATGTCATCCGCCGCGAGCGGCTCGCCGCCGAGAAGTCGCAGGTGGCTCGCGCGGCCGAATCGCACCAGCGCCGCCAGGCCGAAATGAGCACGCTGCTCCAGGATATGCAGGGCGGCCTTGAGCGGCATCGTGCGGACCTCACATCCGCCGAAGAGGCCCGTCGCGAAGCCGGCAAGCAAGCCGAGGACCTACAGCACAAGCTGGTTGAGTTGCGTTCGCAGTTCGCCGCAACAGGCGCTCGCCTCGATCTGCTGGCCGAGGACGATGCCGCGGCCGAAGACTTCCCCCCGGGATCACAGCTCATTCTGAACGACGAGAATCCGCTGGGGATCGATCGCGGCGCGGTGCTCGGACCGTTGGCTAACCAGCTCGACGTGCCCACCGAATACCGCAGGGCCCTCGAATCCGCCCTGCGCGCCTGGCTCGACGCGGTCATCGTCAGGGACCCCGTCACGGCCGTCAACGTACTGCAGGCGCTCGACAGCAAGGAGGCCGGCACGGCCCGCCTGTTGGTTGCCGACCTGCCAACAGAGCCAACAGAGGGGTCGGTCCTAAAGTTAACACTTAACGCGGATACAGGGACAACAGACGTGCAGCCCAAGCCGTTAAGTGTTAACTTTAGGACCGACCCCAACGGCGACAACGGCGACCGGCTGATCGACCACATCACCTGCAGTGACGCGGTGCGCCCGCTGCTCGAACGCCTGGTCGGCCATGTCCTGATCGTGGGTTCGCTTGATCAGGCCCCCGCGCCCCTGCCCCACGGCGCCGCCGCTGTGACGCGGAGCGGACAGTTGCTCACCGCCACAGGGGCGGCCGAGATCTGGATGCCGGACAAGTCCGTTTCCAACCCGCTCGCGCGCAGCTATGCCCTTGATGAAGTGCGCCGTGCCGCCGCCGAGTTGACCGACCAGATCAGCCAGACCGAAGCGCAGGTGAACGAGGCCCGCGCCCACCACGCACAGCGCGTGGAAGCGCTCACTGAGGCACGCCGGCAACTGGCCGAGACGGAGCGTTCGTTCGCACAGAAGGAAGGCGAGAGCCAGGTGGTGATCCGCGAGTCCAGCACCGCGCGCCAGCGACTCGCAACCGTCAGCTACGAGCTTGAAACACTGCTCAAAGAGCAGGAGGGCGGCGGGTCGGAGCGCGATGATCTCGTGACCCGCCTCGACGAGATACGCGGGCAGCGCGAACAGGCCGCCGAGAGATTGCAGGCCCAGACGCGCGACCTGCGGGCACGGGAAGACCGGTCAGGTGAATTCCAAGCCAAGCTGACCGATAGCCGCATTCGTTTTGCCGGCCTCAAACAGAGAGTTGAACACCTGGCCTCACAGCGTGCCACGCTGCTGTCACGCGTCGAGGAACTCGATGCGGCGATCCGCGGCCGCTCCGAGGGCATCAGCTCCTACACGGCCAGCATTGAGCGACTAGAAGGCGAGATTGTGGGTGCCAAGGCGCGCCTCGGCGAGCTGGAAGCGACCGTTCAGGCCAACGCAACCAAGGCCGACAGCCTGCGCCGCAACCAGGAAAAACAGGGCGAAGCGCTACAGCAGATGGAGGCCGTGTTGGTCAACCAGCGCAAGCACGCCGACGGCATTCGCGAATCCATCTCACGCTTTGACATCCGGCGCACCGAGACCCACATGCAGCGTGAGAACCTACTCGAGCGCGTCACGAGCGACTACCGCATCACGGTCGAGGATGTGATGGCCGAGCCCGAGGAAGTGCCCGAAGAAATGCCGCCGCTCGAGGAGGCCGAAACCCGGATCGCCGAGCTGCGCACCAAACTGGATGCGATGGGCCCGGTCAACCTGGTCGCGATCGAAGAGTACCAGGACCTACAGGAACGGTTTGCCTTCCTGACCGAGCAGGAGGAAGACCTGGTCAACGCCAAGCAGCAGCTCATGGACATGATCAAGAAGATCAACGTCACGACATCCGAGATGTTCCGTGAGACCTTCACCAAGGTGAACGCGAACTTCGAGGAGATGTTCAAGCGCCTCTTCCGCGGCGGATCGGCCCGATTGGTGATGATTGACGAGGAGGACGTTCTGGAGTCCGGCATCGAGATCATCGCCCGCCCGCCGGGCAAGCGCCTGCAGAACGTTTCACTGCTCTCCGGCGGCGAGCGCACGCTCACGGCCGTGTCGCTGCTGTTCGCGATCTACATGATCAAGCCGAGCCCTTTCTGTCTACTCGACGAATTGGACGCCGCGCTGGACGACTCCAACATCGGCCGTTTTGTGACCGTGCTGAAGGACTTTCTCCAGCACTCACAGTTCGTGGTCATCACGCACAACCGCCAGACCATCGCCGCCAGTGATATTCTCTACGGCGTCACCATGCAGGAGAAGGGCATCTCCAACACGGTGTCGATGAAGTTCAACGAAGCGGCCGAGCATACCGATTGGGTGAAGCCGGCTACGGTGGAGAAGTAGGCGTGTATCAGAACTGGAGTCGGCCTGCCCCCAGGCCGGGGTGTAACCGGTCTTCCGCTCCTGCCTGAGAGAGGAAAAACATAGAAAACAG
>JAOZSS010000237.1 GCA_029939545.1 Kiritimatiellia bacterium
CTGGCGGCGGCGCAGCATGGCCTCCACCCGCGCCAACAGCTCAGGCAGGTCGAACGGCTTGGACAGGTAGTCATCGGCGCCGAGCTTCAGCCCGGTCACCTTGTCGGGGGTCTTGTTGCGGGCCGAGAGGATCAATACCGGCACATCCACGCCGCGCTTGCGCAGCTCCTCCAGAATATCGAGGCCACTCCAGCCGGGCATCATGATGTCGAGTACCACCAGATCGGCACCGCCGCTGAACGCCAGCTCCATACCGGTATCCCCGTCCGCCGCGATGATCACCTCGTAGCCCTGCATACGCAGGTTCATCGCCACGCCTTCACGCAACGCGCGGTCGTCTTCCACCACCAGGATGCGTGGCGCACGCCTGTCCTTTGCTGCGCCCGCCATCATGCCGACTCGTCCTCCGCTACGGGCAGGCGCACGCTGAACGTCGCCCCCCGGCCCTTCTCGCTCTCCACGCCCAGCTGCCCACCGTGCAACTCCACCAGGTGCTTCGCAATCGCCAGCCCCAGGCCGACCCCGCTGAGCTGGCTGCCATCCGGCCGCTCGCCTCGGTAGAACGGCTGAAACGCACGATGCGCCTCACCCGGTGTCAGCCCCATCCCGTTGTCCTCCACCTCAATCACGACCGACGTGCCCTCGTCGCGGACCCGTACCACAATCCGCTTCTCCGCCCCGGAATACTTGGCCGCATTGGTCAACAGGTTCAGAACCACGGCGTGCAGGGCATGTGCATCATGCGCCACGGGCTGCCGGGAGTCGATCTCGGTCTCAAGCACCAGCTCATCTGCCTCGGTCATCGACCGGAAGCGTTCCACCGCCTCGTTGACCGCGTGCACCACCGGCCGCGTCTCCATCTTCAACGCCAGCATGTCGCGCGACGAGGCACGCCAGGTGAGCACTTGGTCGACCATCATGTCGAGCCACTCGGTCTCCCGCAGAATCGTCGCCAGACACTTGTCCACCCGGGCCGGATCGTCCGCCAACTTGCCGGACTGCAAGGTCTGGGTGTAGAGCCGGATCGCGCTCAGCGGCGTGCGAAATTCATGCGACACGTTGGCCACAAAGTCGGCCTGCCGCCGCGCCAGCCGCGCCTTGCTGCTGGTCAGCACCACGGTGATCAGGGCGCACCCCGCCGCCGTAACGGCAAACGAGATGACCAGCACACCGGTCACAATCCCGCCCGCGTCGTCCGCAATCACCAAGGCCACGATCCCCGCCGCCGTCACCAGCATCACGGGCAAGAGCACGCCGACGGCAATCAGGACGATGATCCCGGTCAGGTTTAGATTCAGATGCAACCGTTTCACAGGGCTATACTAGTGCCCCATTCCTCAAATAGGCTAGCAAAACCCAGACGTCATTCCGAGCTTGTCGAGGGATCTCTACTCAACCGTGGCGCTGAGATTCCTCGACTCCGCTCCGCTTCGCTCGGGATGACAGGCTTTGCTGAATCTTGCAGATCCAATTGTGCGACAGAACTCTGGCCTACCGCTATCAGCGGATATGCTGCTCGCACACCTTGCGAAAGTGGTGGCCCGATATGGCCAGCGTCACCGCCAGCGGAATCTGCGTCGGTCGGCGCAACAGGGTCCAGGCCAGCAGCTTCCAGTACTCCAGCCGCTCGCACCCGAACAGGCCCAGGCGATAGACCGAACGCCACAGGGCCGCGAGGTCGGTCAGCGTGATATGTCGGGCAACCCGTGGACACCTGAACTCGCGCAGGAGGGTCCGCACCCGCTGATAATACGGGCGCGGGGCATAGATCGTCCGCAGGATCTCACGGTAGCCGCGGTGCAGCAGGTCGAGATCCATGCGCGGCACGATATTGGTTGTGCCCTCGACGTTGTCGCCCGAGGCCGATCCGCACAGCCGGCCCTCCTCCTCCATGCGCCGATAGAGCCGTGTTCCCTTCGGGGCCTGGAGCAGGCCCACCATCGCGGTCGCGATTCCGCTATTCTGGATAAAGTCGATCTGCCGGCGGAAGACGGAGGGACCGTCGCTGTCGAACCCAACGATGAACCCGCCCTGCACCTGCAGTCCGGCACGTTGCATCCGCTTGACGTCAGCCACCAGGTCGCGGTGTTCGTTCTGCGTCTTGTTGCACTCGGCCAGCGCGGCCGACTCGGGCGTCTCGATGCCGACAAACACCGTATCGAACCCCGCAGCCACCATCTGATCCATCAGCTCTCCGTCGTCGGCCAGATTGATCGAGGCCTCGGTCTGGAACGTGATCCCCGGCTTGTCTGCCCGCCATGCCGCCAGGCGCGGCAACAGATCGGTCTTGAGATGACGCTTGTTGCCGATGAAGTTGTCATCCACGAAGAACACGTTGCCGCGCCACCCGGATGCGGACATCGCGTCCAGCTCGCGCACCACCTGCTCCGTCGTCTTGGTCCGCACCTTGTGGCCCAGCAGTGAGGTGATGTTGCAGAAATCGCAGTCAAATGGACAGCCGCGCGAGTACTGCAGCGCCATGGAATGGTACTGCCGTCGGTCGGCCAGCTCCCAGCGCGGCAGCGGCGAGACCGCCATATCGGCGTACACATCCTCCTCGGCGTAGATCGGCTTCGCCTCCCCGCGCTGCCAGTCCGCAAGGAAGCGCGGAAAAGTCAACTCAGCCTCGTTCAGCACCACGTGATCGACTCCCGCGATCTCCTCGTGCTCCATCGTGAACAACGGACCGCCGCCCACGACGGTCAGCCCAGCCTCCTTGCAGCGGCCCACGAGCCGTTTGGCGGCGTCTCGCTGCACGATCATGCCGCTCACGAATGCCATGTCCGCCCACGCCAGATCCCGCGCCCGCAAGCGCCCCACATTAAGATCCACCAGTCGCACCTCCCATTCGGGCGGCAGCATCCCGGCCACCGTCAGCAAGCCCAGCGGCGGAAACGTTCCCCGCTTGCCCACGAAACTGAGCGCATGTTTGTAACTCCAGAACGTATCCGGAAACTCAGGATATAACAGCAATACCTTCATCGCAAAACCACCCTTTCGATTCATGATTCGCCCCCACCATACCCCCCGCGTGTCACCGATTTGTCACAACCGGCACTTTTTTTCGCACCTCTTATCCCGAAGCTTAGCGTGGGGGACGAGGGGTCAGAAGGGGCCCCATCACCACTAAAGATGATACTCACGGCGGTATGCTCGTAGGGTGTAACCGGTCTTCCGCTCCTGCTCAAGAAAGGAATAATCTAGGAAAAAGGGGTGGGCGGTTAGCTCCTCCTGCCCCCATATATCCCTTCGAACGCACCCTACACTTCATCCCTTTCTTAGTTCCCACACTTTGTCCGATACGCTTAGTCCAACTGCTCAGTCTGTAACCGTTTGTCCAGCAAGCACTAGCCAAATATATTTGAAATTTCTTGGTTGAGCAGCACGGGTTGATCAATTG
>JAOZSS010000055.1 GCA_029939545.1 Kiritimatiellia bacterium
GAGATCCTTGATTTACAGCGGCATGACCTTCCCCTATGCTCCCTGACATGCGAACGGAAATAGCAGGATGAAAGTCGTACTTCTCAAGCCACCTAAGGCGCTCCAGGTCTGGGCAGGTGTACCGGATGTCTTCAATGACCAGGCCGCACACATCTATCCGCCCATGGGCCTCATGCAGCTTGCCGCCTATCTGAAGGCGGCGACGCCCCATGAGATTATCCTCGTCGATGCAGTGCCGTTCCGGTGGAGCCACGAAGAGACCGTCGAGCGAGTTCTGGCACTTAGTCCCGACGTGGTGGGCGTGACGTCGACGACGCACTCTATCCTCTGTGCCGCAACCGTTGCCCGCCAGATTCGCCAGGCCAACCCCGCTGTGCGCCTTGTGCTCGGTGGCTCGCATGCTACCGCCTTTCCTGAACAGGCTCTGGCCATCCCGGAGTTTGACTTCGCCATACGTGGTGATGGCGAACTATCCATGAGCGCACTGCTCGACTGCCTTGCAGACGGCCGTGATCCGACCGATGTAAAAGGTGTGCTGTGGCGCCTTGACGGCGAGACCGTGGACAACGGCCCCGGCGAACCGGTTGAAGACCCGGACTCCTTGCCTCTGCCCGATCGGTCTCAACTTCCGAACGATCGCTACTACACACCATCAAACGCATACCGGATGACCACAACGATCATGAGCAGCCGCGGCTGCCCGAACCAGTGTGTCTTCTGCAATGTCCCGCACCGCTTTCGGGCACGGTCGGCCGCACACGTTGTTGACGAGATGGAAGAATGCCAGAAACGCTATGGCATACAGGAAGTCCATTTCATAGATGACATCTTCAACATCACAGCAAAGCGTGTTATTGAGATCTCTGAAGAGATTCTGCGCCGTGGCGTTAGCATGCAGTGGGGATTCAAGGCGAGCTGCAAGCAGGTCACGCCCGAAATGCTCCGCATCGCCAAGAAGGCAGGTTGCTTCAGGCTTCATTACGGAGTCGAGACCCACAGCAATGACGGCTTGGCGGCACTGAACAAAGGTATCACGATCGAGCGCATTCACGAGGTCTTCCGTATGACGCGCGAGGCCGGCCTCACGGCGATTGCCTACATGATGGTCGGCTGCCCGCATGAGGAATCCCCCGAAGAAGTCCTTAAGGTTATCCCTTTTCTCCGCAGCCTCGACCCCGACTATGTGGTGTACTCCCTCTTCACGCCTTACCCGGACACAGAGATCTTCCAGGAGGGCGCGCGCTGCGGCCTGTGGCCTGCCGACACGTGGCTGGACTTCATCCGCGACCCGCAACCGGGCGTAACGCTCCCCACCATGTGGACCGAGCACATGGACCAGCCGACACTGCTCTCCCTCTTCAAGCGAGTCAACCGCGCCTTCTACTTCAACCCGCGCGTCGTGGTCCGAACACTCCTCAACCTCAAGAGTCCGGCGCATCTGTGCCGAATCGCGCGCGGTGGGCTCAGCGTAATGAAGTTGCAGTTCCTGGGCATTCATTCACGTCGGATCTAGGAGGCATGGCGACAGTATGTTGACCGTCTGGAAAGCACTGCTTGCCGGGAGCTGTGTCGCGTGGATCCTTCTGTGGTTTGCCAGGCTGCGTTTCTGGTGTCCGCCCCTCCACCGTCCCTCGGGCAACGCGTTGTCCTGGGACCTATGCGCCATTGTTCCGGCCCGAAACGAAGCGCGACATGTCAACAGATTGGTGGAATCGCTGCGCGCCCAAACTGCCATCGACATGCCGGTCCTTTTTGTGGACGACCACTCGGATGATGAAACGCTTTGCCTGGCCACGTCTGCCGCGGCTGAGATCGAAGGCGTCCGCGTCCTCTCCAGTCCGCCGAAGCCCGCTGACTGGGCGGGAAAAACATGGGCCGCACACCATGGGGCCTCAGCGTCGACCTCTGAGTGGATTCTCTTCTGCGATGCGGACACCACCCTGTCACCCGACGCCATGATCGCGGCGAAGGAACTTATCGACCGTGAACAGCTCGATGCACTCTCCATTATCCCTCGCATGAAGAGCTCCCGACTGTCCGTTGCGTCATTGCTGGCGATCTTTGCCGTCGCCCGCGCCATCCTTCTACGCCCAGCCAGCCCGACACGCCGGGGGCTTATGCAGGGCGCCGTTCTTGCCGTGCGCAGATCGGTGTACGAAGCCGTTGGAGGGTTTGCCGCGCAGAAAGGATCGCTGCTGGAAGATGTTGATCTAGGTCACGCGATCCAGAAAGCCGGCTACCGGCTGCGCACGCTCCCTCCGAGTAGACTCGCGGCCACAGAGATGTACTCGAACTTTGGGGAGGCATGGGAAGGGATCCAAAAGCTCATCTATCCCGTCATGGGGCGGCGAGTCACACGTATTTTGGCAGGCGCTCTCGTCTGTATGGTTCTGATAGCTCTGCCGCCTTTTTCCTGGATTGCCGGTGCCACGGTGAATGCCTACGCCCCGTCGCCTGACCTCTTTTTTGTGACCGGCTTGAGCCTCCTGGCCACGGTGCTCGCGGCCTGGTTTGCCACCCGCATCCTGGCACGTGAGTCGCTTTCCATCCTCTCCTGGTGCCTGCTTCCGCTCTCTTTCTTTCTCTTCTGTGGGTTGGCTGTCAGCTCCATTCTCGCGTATCGGCAAGGACGCGTGTGCTGGAAGGGGCGCACGTACGCCCCCCGGTGGACACCGGAAGACGTGCTCCCGTCTACCCCGCTCAGGAGAACACCATGACTATCCTGCTGACAGGAGTCACCGGACTGGTAGGCTGCCACGCGGCGATTGCCCTCGTGAAAGCCGGGCACGACGTGGTTACGCTTGCCCGTGGGGCTGGGAACCTATCGACCACTCAACGCGTCAGACAGACCCTTCAAGCCTATCCGGGATGGAACGGAGCCGCGACACACCTGTCACGCGCATCTGCGGTTGGCGGGAATATGCGATCGGTTCTGTGTGGTCTCGACGCATCCGATCGCGATAGGTGGCGAGGCCAGATAGAAGCCGTGGTCAACTGTGCCGGATCGGTAACCTTCGGAGACCGCGACTCCGATCTGAATGTGAACACAGATGGCGTCCTGCAACTGCTGAATCTCTCTCACGATTTGGAGTGTCACCGCGTCCTGCACATCAGCACCGCATACGTCCCTCACGGCAACTCGCCCTGCCGCACCCCGTACGAGGAATCCAAGCTCAGAGGCGAGCAGATCCTCCAGGAGTTCTCGGCCAAACACGAGATTGAAGCGGTTACGCTTCGACCCAGTATTGTCACCGGCGACCGACGCTACGGGTTTACGCCAACCTTCAATGGCCTCTACCCATTTCTTCGCTTTGCCGCCATCTATTGGGGCCGCATCGGCCATCTTGCCCCCGAGGACTGGTTTCCCCGATCACTGCTTCGCACCGGCACCATCAACCTGCTTCCGGCTGATATGCTGGGTTCGAGCATCGTCGAGATCCTGGACAACTGGGACGCGGCTTCGCCAATCCTGACACTGATCAACCCGACCGACTGGCGACTGGATGACTTCGCGGAGACCGTCTATGCATGCCTGACCGCCGCCAAAGGCTGTGCTCCCCCAGAGAACGGAAGATCAAAAGAGCCCCCGAAGCGCGTGCTCCAGTCCCTCCTCGACCTTTACGCTCCCTATATGGAGGTTTCGCCAGGGGTCCACCCGGACAGTGGAGTCATCCTTCCAGGTGGAGGACAGAACGCACTCTCGAATGACCAGAGCTGGATTGCCTCCTTGATTGACTGGGGCATTGAAACGGACTGGCAGGAACCGATCTGACGGCCAGACCGAACAGGTTACGGACCGCGTACGACCACGTGCCCCACCTCAACTTGCCGCAGGTCACGCCCCGCCTCAACAGCCCCCTCAGCCCCCGGGATGAGCCGGGCTTCGTCTGTCGTGCGGCGTAGCCCTACAAGCACGATGTACCTACCGGTATCTGCATCAGCCGGAACCAACGCCTGTACGCGGTATTCCACCACCGTTCCGTGTCGACGACAGGCATTTTCAATAGCGGGAAATGAGTGATCAGCCCTGATTAGCGTTCCTCCGTAAGATAGGCGCCTGAGGTGCACGTCCACCTCCCAGTCCGGGTCCAATGAGTCCATCAGCTGCCAGACCAACCCAATCGACACGCCCAGACCCCGTTGGACCATGCCAGGCGCTATGCTGCAGCGCAGCAATTGCGGTCCTTCGCGGAAACGGGTGATCGGCGCTCGCAGCACCCCTTCAGCAGCGTCCCGTCCTTGCTGTATCCTTGCGTCCTGCACAGGCACAACCGATGGCGGCATCTCCGATTCATCAACGATCGGGAAGGGATGTGCTACCAGCTCACGCACGGGAAAATAGCGCGCCATGCTGTCCGGAAGCAGCAGGCTTCCAACCTGACAGATGACAACAAACGTGACCGCCAATCCCGTCCCCACAAACGCTCCGACACGCAGCACACGGACTGGTTCCGCCAGCCCAACACCCCGTATGGCAAGATGCATGACCCCTGTGCCGGCAACCACCCAAAGCATAACAGTCCCGACATCACCCGCGGTCCACCCCGTGAGCCAACCAACCCCCGTGATGATCGCCGCAATAACAGCGGCCGTGGCCGCTACACCCATATCCAGGCGAGACGGATGCTGTCGACACACCCGCAAGCCGGAGAAGACCCCGGGGAGGAAGCCCGCCATCGCGAGAAGGAACGCAAACAGTGGGGGCGACCCGGCACCTCGGCTCAGTGCCACAGCCATGCAGCAGATCATCCAGCAACCGCCGTACAGAGCCGCGACATCAAATCCGCCTCGTCGAGTCACAAACGCCATGGCCGCGATGGCCGACAGTCCAACCCATGCCGTACCCGGCGGCACCCACGGCATTGCGAGCCCGGCTCCCACCCCAAGAACAACCCACCCACAGGCGTGGCTCAACCTTGTGCAACTGTCGCTCACTGTTTCTTCTGCTCTCTTTGTGACAACGCGGCCAGCGCCTCTCGCGCTTCAGCAAATAGGCCCGGGCAACGCTGGGCGAGTTCTGGAATGTCGATCTTGATGCTGACCATGCTCATGGGTGCGGAATCGACCGCTTCAAAGAGCCGACATGGCCTGGCATCGTGAAAGGTGGCTATTCCCCTGTAACGGTGTTTCAGCCGATTACGCGGCATCACAACAACACCGTGCATTCCCTCCACGCCCTGTTCGTGAAGCAACTGCATGAAGACGAAACCCAGACGCATGCCGCAACGAGGCACCTTTCCCCTCGCCTCTGGGGCAACATTGTAATGCATGTGTGCAGGATAATCCGAGCCGGGCAACTCGGGCATACCGACCGTGACGGCATCACGGAGCATCCGACAGATCACACCCATGGCCCGGCGGCCCGCCCTGTATCGTCCTGTGAGAACCCCGAGGAGGAATATGAACGGGAATATGCCGTGCATATACCTATCCCTCCGCTTGGAGTCCCGGCATCCTGTCACATAGCCAACGACACGGCCGTCGACCTCGGCGACGAACGTGGATTCGGGCTCATGATAGAGGTAGTAGCACAGCCAGAGATCAGTGAAGAGCCGGCGATTCAGATCCAGCCACCGATCCGCCGACTCACCGAGAAAGCCGGTTGCGTAGCAGATCGCTCGTACCGCTTCTTCATCGGAAGCCTGGTAGCGTCGAATCAGTGGTTGCTTAGGTCGACTCATTGCCATCTATACCCATCGATCACTCTCCTGGCCGGAGAATAGCAGACGCCCTCCCCTGCCGCGAGAGGGATGTGTTGCCATCGTCCTCGCGCTCGTTACATGTCCTGAGCATGCTATCGCAAGCCGGCCCCAGCATCAACGCTCCGTCCCAACAGAAACCACTGCGGCGCATTCCCGTGACAGAAACATCCGGACAGGAAGGCGGTGCAGATCGCCATTCTCGCCCACTGGAAAACGGAAATCTCCTTGCGGTCCTACAGGCGCTCATGTAACGTCGAAATGAGCCAAAACGAAGAACCTGTATCGCAAAGGACTGGGTGTAGATGTCAACCGTAATCGTGGGCGCAGGAGTTACAGGGCTGACAGTTGCCCTCAAGTGTTTGGAGCAGGGCGAAGATGTCGTGGTCCTTGAAAAGGACTCCGTTGCGGGCGGACTGTGCAGGACCTACGACTATGGTGATTTCCTTTTTGATATCGGCCCACATCGCCTCTATTCACCGGATCCGTCCATAGACTCTTTCTTCCTCGCGGTGCTTGGAGATGCCCACGTTGGGGTTCCCCGCGTCAGTCAGGTTAAGCTGAACGGCAACTATCACGATTGGCCACTCCGTTTCGGGTCAGCGCTCACTTTCCCTCCCAAGTTGCTGGCAAGATGTGCCATCGACTTCCTGTCGCGTCGCGGAAACGGAAAGCCCCATGCCTCGCTGGAAGACTATGTGCGATCGACCTATGGCCAGACCATCTACGAGACGTTCTGGCGCGACTACACGGCGAAGTTTGTCGGCATTCCCTGTTCAGAGGTGGACGCGTCATGGGGCGCCTTGAGTGTCAACCGCTCCGTGGTCGACAAATCGCAGCGGCCGGGAAACTTGCTGGATCTCGTTCGCTCGAGCCTTTCAAAGAAAGATTCGACACTCCATTTCATTTATCCGACCGGCGGCATGGGGCGATTCCCTGATGCCATGGTGACACAAGTAAAGGCGGCGGGGAGGGGGAGCGTTAAGCTGAATCAGACGGTACGCGGCATTCGCGTAGAGAACGGTTGTGTGCGTGCTATCGACACCGATGATGCGTCTATGCCTGTCGATCGGCTGATTTGGACCGCCCCGATCACACAGTTGGCTGACTTCGTCGGCGTCCCGGTTCCCCGCGTTCAGTACTTGGACATGCTCCTGTTCAACGTCATGGTCGACAAGGCCTTGCCGGGTAAGTGGCAGTGGATCTATTTCCCATGCAATGAGACCGTCTTTTCGCGTATCAGCCGTCCGGATCAGTTTCACCCGGCGATGGCACCGGAGAATGCAACCGGGCTATGCGTGGAAGTGTCCGTACCAGGTGGACCTCCCGACCAAGCAGAACTGGCCGCCTTAACCGAGCGCATTTACGACGAGCTCCTGGCGGTCCGAATGGTTCCGTCTCGTTCGGCAATCATAGGCTGTGAGATTGAGCATGTGCCGTACGCTTACCCAGTGTATCGCAAGGGCTTTCGGCCGCTCGTGGACGCGACTCATGCGGAAATTGCGGCCATCGACGGGCTTGAGGTCGTCGGGCGCCAAGCCATGTTTGACCATGACAACATTGACGAAGCCGTGGCGTCCGCCTTTGAGCTGTGCAAGGGATTTCAAACGGTTGACGTCCCCCAGTGAACAGCGCCAACACACAACCTTCCGAGACGATTCGCGAGACCCACGGCATCTGTCCGGAGTGCATGCGCTGCGTTCCGGCCAAGGTGGTCGAAGCCGACGGACAGATCGAGTTGGTCAAGAACTGCCCGACCCATTCCGAGTCACGGGTTCGACTGTCTGAACACCCGGACTACTACCGTGATCTCGACCGCTTCTACTTCTCTGTCATGCGCCGGAGCCACACCCAGCGTGACTATATTGTCCGCCTGACCGAGCGCTGCAACATGGAGTGCCCAATCTGTCTTGCCGGGGCCAACGAGGATGTGTTGGCTGATTTCTCGGTCGAAGAAGTAAAGCGATTGACCTCGCGTTTCAGGAAAAGGAAGCTCGACCTGATGGGGTGCGAACCGACCGTCATGAAGTCGCTCCCCGAGATCCTTCGTGTGATCCGCGCATCAGGGAATGTGTCGGCACTTCACTCCAACGGTATTGCTCTCGCCGATATGGACTACCTCCGCGAACTGGACGAGGCTGGCTTGGACGAGGTGCACCTTCAGTTCGATGGGTTTGATGATGACAGCTATCAGACAATCCGGGGAGTGCCGCAGGTTGAAGTAAAGAAGCAGGCGCTGGCCAACTTGGCGGAGCTGGGGATACCTGTCGATCTGGTGGTGACCATCCTGGCCGATGTCAACGAGAAGGAGATCCTGCCGGTGCTGGAGTTCGGCCTTCGGCAATCGAATGTCCGCGAAATCTTCTTCCTTGGCTGCCGGATGTTGGGCCGTGCCGTCGGCAAGTTTGAGAGTGAGCAGCTGCTTCCTGATCAGGTGATCGACATGCTTGATCGGGCAACAGAAGGGCGCATTGGGCGTGAGGACGTGCGACGCTTCCAGAAGCTCTACTTCGCCCTGCTTTCCGCTTTTGGCGTCAGGAAGTGTCTCTATATCCAACACTACCTGATTCAACGTCGGAGGAATGGCGGCTACACGACGATTGCCGATGTGCTCGACCTTGAGCGATTAGAGCCGGTCCTGGAGCGATTCCGGCAACGCCGCGAGGCAGGAAGACGATCGGCTGTGCCGCTGTTTTTCATCGAGTGTCTGCCATACCTCCTGCATCCGAAGATGCTCCCCTTGCTATCCGAGTACGCGGCACTGATCTTCATGATGATATTCGGGTTCAATCTCCGGCACGTCCGCAGGAGGACCGTCCTTCTCGGCTATATCACGGCCTGTGACCCCCTGATCTACGACACGTCCGTATCGGAGAACTGTGGAAAAGGCGAAATCTCCAGAGATCTGGGCATTCAGGAATCGGGTGCACTCGCCAATGTACTGCGGGAACATCGCTGGCGGAACGCTCCATGAAAATCCTCTCTCCCGCAAAGACACCCGAGGAAGTTCGGTCAGTGATTCATGCTGGCGCCGGCGAGATCTACTGCGGGGTCATGCCTGCTTCGTGGCGGAAGCAGTACACCAACATGGTGTCGCCGAACCGTCGCGAATGGGAAGTCTCCAACATGGCGGACTTTGGCGTGCTTCGTCAGTCCATCGCTATCGCGCATGCCGCAGACGTCCCGGTGTTCCTCGCGCTGAACGCACTCTACACAGAGAAGCAGTACGACGCCCTCCGCGATTTCGTTTCTGAAGCGATGGGCTGTGATGTCGACGCGTTGATCATCGCGGATATCGGATTACTGCTGATGGTTAAGGAGATGGGCTGGGACAAGGACATCCATATCAGTACCGGCGGAACAACCTTCAACAATGAGACGGTACAGTTCTACCGGGACCTGGGTGCCTCGCGCGTCATCCTGCCGCGACAGAACAGGCTGAGTGAGATCACCGCCATCGCGGAGGACGCCAACGACATTGAGATCGAGAGCTTTGTCTTGAACAGGGGGTGCAAGAACATCGATGGCTTCTGCACGTTCCATCACGGCGTGAATGAGGTGCGGATTCCACTTTGGTGGCGCCTTCCGAAGAAGTGGCACTGGGACTACTACCTGCTCAATTGCATGAAGCGACTGCCTCTTTCTGTTCGGGAACGCCTGGCTCGCACGTCCATGTTTGGCTCCGTGGGCGCCTGCTTCCTTTCGTATGACATCGACGTCGAGTCGGACACAGCCGACGCAACGGCGAAGGAAACGCTGCACCGAACGTTGCGCGACAACTTCAACCTGTTCTCGGGGCTGGACACCTGTGGCGCTTGTTCCCTCTGGCAGCTTCAGGCGGCCGGCATCGACAGTCTCAAGATCGTCGGTCGTTCCAACCCTCTACAGAAGAAGGTCCGCGACGTGGAGTTTCTGCGTCAGTGCATAGATATGATCCCGTCCTGCGCATCGGCCGAGGCATTCTGTGATGAGGTACGCGCAGCCTACACCAAGACGTACGGGTTCAGTTGTGATTCATGGTGCTACTATCCAGCCAAAGATGCTGAACTCGGCCCGGGGGAGCTCTAAATGGCTAAGCACGACACCCCCGACAAGCATGAGGGGCTCGAACGAGCCACCCTGTTCAGCTCGGTCAAGGCACTGGAGTCTTGCAATGAACCGTTCGACCGCGCCTATTTCGGGAACGAGTTCTGCCAGCGACGACTTCCATCGGCATCCGAGCTTCAGAAGGCCACCCGCCGCGTAATCGATGACGGGCGAGGCTTCACGCTGGTGACACCCTACGTGACGAATGCAGGGATGGACTTGGTGAAAGCCCGGGTCGCAGAGCTCCTTGATATGGGGGTGCCTTTCGAGCTGGTCGTCAACGACTGGGGCGTCCTGGGTTGGATGCGCCGCGAACATGTCGGTGTTCCCCTTCTACTCGGACGCCTTCTCAGCAAGCAGAAGCGTGGACCACGCATTCTGAGCGTCGGGAGCAAGTTGCCGGGATACGCGCGCGATCATGTCCGCCGGTCCGGCGTGGACACGCCCAGGATGGTGGAGTTCCTGCGGTCACGTGGTGTGGAGCGTGTTGAGTTCGACAACTTGCTACAGGGCATTGCCCGCAATGGCGGCCTACAGGCCTCCCTGTATTACCCCTATGGCTACATCACCACGACACGACTCTGTCTCCTGATGGAAGGTGACCAGCCCGGGAAGAATCTCCGGTCGATCGGTCGCTGTCACAGGGAGTGTCTGAACTATGATGTCACGCTCCGGCACGAAGATATGCCCGTGCCCTTGCACCTGAAAGGGAACACGCAGTTCTTCCGGAACGACACGCTCCCGAAGGACCTCGCTGCGCTCAACATCACGCGACTTGTTCAGATGCCCGAACTGCCTTAGTCACCCACGTCAACGGCGTGCACGGCGTTGGCTATCCGGTCCAGATCGCGATCTTTCAGCCCGGGATAGAGCGGCAGGTGGATAATCGTACTTGCCACAGCTGCAGCAGTGGGGCATTGACCGGGTTTACCACCCAGTGCCGGCATACTTGAACAATCGGACATGTAGCCGGTCGCGCTGTCAACACCCTGCCGACGCAGGGCATGGGCAAAGGATAAACGGTCGGTTCTCAGAATCGCAAAGCTGACGAAAATGTGGTCGCCGCCCTCTAGAGGAAGCGTCGGAAGACCGTCGCATTCAAGAGCGGCGAGGCGCTCAATAAGCGCACGCCCGAGCTGTCGGCGTTGCGTGTTCTTCCCGTTAACGACGGCCAGTTGCCGACAGCCGGCGCGCGCCTGCGCAGCGGTGGGCGTGCGCTTCACCCGTTCGAGGCAAGCCATATCGATAGCACCGACCGGCTCTTCAAATGTGCGCTGCACGATGTCGTCGCGGTCACGCCTTGCCACCCGGAGAATAGGCGCGAGGGTACAGGAGAAGACGGGGCGCGTGGTGGCCAATCGCATGGCGGTGCCCGTGATGGCATTCTTCAGAAGCTTCCCCTTGGGGAGGCGCTCAAACTGGCTGGCTGCTGCCTGCATCCGTTCATAGACAGCGGCATCGCGGCAGATGGCCATCCCGCCGCCGAACGTGGTGAAGTTCTTGGTGATGCCGAACGTGAAGTATGACGCGGCTCCAAGTGTACCAGCCTTTGTTCCATCGATAGTGGCCCCCATCGATTGGGCGCAGTCTTCGATGATGTCGATACCGGCGCTGCGACAGATATCTGTGAGCGGCGTCATCTCACAGGTGCGACCGAATAGATGGGTCGGTATGACGGCACGAGTGCGCGCTGTGATGGCGGCCTGTACCGTGTCGGCCGACAGCTCATACGTGTCTGGGGAAATATCCACGTAGACAGGCGTGAGCCCGGCAAGCTGAATGACCGCAGGAATGGCAAAGAAGGTGAAGGCCGGCACGATGATCTCGGAGCCGGGAGGATAGTCAAGGGCCTGGAGGATCAACCACAGGGCCATCCGACCGGAAGAAACAAAGACACCATCACTGTTCGCGCCGAGATAGTCGCAAAAGGCACGTTCAAACGCTAGAACGGCATCCGGATGGTCGTCCTTCCCCGACAAGAGGTCTGCTTGAAAGGCGAGCGTCTCAAGAAGTGTAACGGTGGGCGAAAATCTGGGTATCATGCCACGAGTTCCTCGTACGTGTGTAGTTCGTGTGTCTGAAGTGCTGCGCGAACCAGTCTTTCCGCGTCCCTGAGGAAGCGGGGATTGTCCAGGTCGTAGGGGTGTAAGGCGAGGCGGATCAGCCGGCGGCGCTGGAGGACAGGGATGACGCGGAACCCGTAGCAGTGCAACAGGGCCGAAAAGGGGCCACGATGAGGCAAGCCGAGGATGGCAGGAGAGCGAATGGCATGATCCTGTCGAAGGTCGAGGATGTCAAACGTGCGGGTGCAGAAGAAGAATCCAAGTTCGGCTAACGCATCACGTGCGGCGCGGCTGATCCACCAGCCCGGCGGCGTGAATCCTCGAATGGGGCAGGACAGCAAGGACTGCAACTCTTCGCGTCCTGCACTGATTACTTCTCGGGCTTCATCCCCTCCCATATGAGCGAACTCGGCGCAACCCCGTGTTGTCAGGCGGTCGCGCCATCGTGACCAGCCGTGAAGGCTTGGCGTGTTCTCTTTGTGCAAGAACCCATGAAGGAGGATTTCTGACCCAGCCTGCAGCTCTTCCCTCAGTAGCGCTGTGAGTGTTGCGTCAGCAGTGAGGGGCTGGTCACCTTCATAGCGCGGGATTACCGCCAGGCTTCGCTTGGAGGCGCCCCAAGCGGACAGCAGCTCCCGCCAGCGACAGAAGGCGTCCTGGGTTCGGGAACAGACATCATGGATAGAAACCACCAACGCGGGTGCGTAAGTCTTCTCCTCCATGCGGTTGATCTCCTCCTGTTCTGTCGACACTTGCCTCAGCGGGCTGTTTGGCTACACTACACGCACGGTTCACCGTGTGCAACGATTCTAGAGAAAGTGTTTCCGGACTGCTACGGGCAGAAGCTATGAGTATGGCGACCAACAACGCCCGGTTCTCCTCTATCCGTTTCGTT
>JAOZSS010000238.1 GCA_029939545.1 Kiritimatiellia bacterium
ACGCGGTTCACCACCACCCCAACCACTCCGGCACCGTCCTTGACGAAGGCAAGGTTGACCCGGACCGTCCCGTTGCCTACGATCGTCTCGATGTTGTCAAACGACTTCGGGCCCTGCGTCGCAACAATCCGCGTGATCGAGTTGGACACGTCGGACAGATATGCCGCTTCGGCCATTTCTTCAATCGAGGCGGAACCGTCGGAAGCCGTCGAGTGCATGTGCAAATCGCCCCGGATGTCGTCGATCGTGATCAACTCGGGCTTGACCGTCATCGATCGAAGCAAATATTTGGAGGCCTTACATGCGCCCGAGAGGATGGGCATTACGTCATCTCCAAAGAGCACCACCTGACGATGCACGACCACACCTAGCGAGAAGATGAGTATAGCCAGAAACAGGATGCTCTTCTTCTCTCGGCCAGCGAAGAGACGCCCGACAAACCTTTTGATGCTATCGGGGAGAATCCCGTCTCTGCTCGACTGCTTGATTCGCATCTAGAGAATGCCCTTGTTGTCGAGGAAGCTGATCTTCATCGACTCACTCAATTCCTGGAGCTTCTTCTTCAGACCGTTGAGTTGCTCAAAGTCATCCAACTCCACAAGAAAGGAGGCCTCGAGAACGCCTTGTGTCTCATCAAAACGGCGCAAATGCACACCGGCACAACCATCTGTCAGTACATGGACGATATCATCCAGGCCCACCTTCTGCGGGCTTTCGGTTGTCACCGTCAGGTATAGATTTTGTATGTCCTTCTCGACCTCCGATCGCCGTTTTCCAAGAGCCACGACCAGACAGATGACCAGGAAGGCTAGAATGGTGATCAATCGTTGTCCTGCTCCGAAACCAAGCCCGAGAGCAATGGCAAGAAACAGGTAGAGGAGTTCTTCAGGCTCCTTGATTGCCGAGCGAAAGCGGACGATAGAGAGTGCACCTACGAGACCCAGGGATAGCGCTAGCGACGATTTAACAATACTGATTACCAACATAGTCGTCATGGCAAGCAGGACGAAATTGCGCGCGAACATTCTCCGGTTCGATAGAGAGCTCCCGTACTTGATATAAACTTGTCGGAGAACATAGGCGAACACCGCTGTAAGAACGAGGTTTAGGATGAAACCCCAAAGCGGCACATCAGTTGTTCCCGAGGCCACGAACTGTTCGAAAGTCTGAAGTTGATTCATACCGGCACTTCCTCCGAGAACTACGCTGTCAGATACACTTACCGTGTCTGCTTATCACAGCGCCAGTCTTGAGTCCATTCTTATCGATCCTCTGCGGTCTTGACGCCCAGTAATGCGAGCAAGCTTCATCACATTGATGTGGCTCGCCCTCGCCATAGAAGAAGACGCACAGGGTTATGCCGTTCTGAAGCCCCGGGGTTCAGGACTTTTTGCAACAGGATCCGCGTGACTTGGCAGAGCGCTTGAGACAGACCCGACAGCGCTCATCGCTACACCACTGGCAAGAGAAGCATTCCTTGCATGGATGCTTCTTTTCTTTAGGCCCGCTCTCCTCAGGCATAAACACCATCGCCTCACATCCGGGTATCCGTTCAAAAGGCATATCGAAAGACTCCAATCATTAGAAAAAATATACCCCATTTTCCTCTAAAGAAGGAAAGAAACCACTGATCTTCACTAATCGGATAGGAATGGGGAACGAAAGTTACCGTCGCTGTTCATAATCGCACTCTCCTCATCGCCAATCCTGCGGAGCCTCCCTCCTTATAGCTTGTCCGTAGTTATTCACAGGCAGGAGCGGAGAGCTCCTCGAAGCTCCGAGCTGCTGACTGTGAGTAACTGCGGCGGTTTGAGTTCACAAGGAGTTGGTCTGTTGGATATAATAGGAACAAACACGCATCGTCCGGGGACGAATCCTCCCTCTAGACCTGCGAAGTCTGAGCGAAGATCTTCGCCCCGGCCGACGCGCTTTGGCACCCAACGAATACTCAGGATGCTGACTAATGATGCCTCCACTATAAGGATTTCGCGTGCCGAAGCCAGCGTGTTGTGCAGTTCAACACAACCAAAAGGAGAACGGAGATGAAGGAGCAGTACGCAGTGCTGGTGGGGCTTGACTGGGCGGACCAGAAACATGATTTGTGCTGGAGAGAAACCGACACGGGTCAGATTCATACGATGGTTCTGAAGCAGAGCCCGGAACGTATCTATGAATGGGTCTCCGAGCAGACGGCGAAGTATCCAGGGCGGCGGATTGCCGTGTGCCTGGAGCAAAGCCGCGGTGCAATTGCCTATGCCCTGATGGGATACTCAGCCATTGATTTGTACCCGGTAAACCCGTCGACGTTGTCGGATTACCGGAAAGCCTTCAATCCCAGTGGCGCCAAGGATGATCCTACTGATGCGGGATTGTTATTGGACCTGTTCGAGCGCCATGCTGAGGTATTGAAAGTATTGCAGCCGGACACAGAACAGACGCGCCTTCTGCGGCTGCTGTGCGAGGATCGCCGCAAGAGCGTCGACATGCGTACGGCGTTGTGCAACAGCCTTCGCTCCAAGCTCAAAGAGTACTTTCCTCAGGCCCTCAAGCTAGTCAGCGAACAGTTGTACAGTGAGCTCACCTGTGCGTTTTTGATGAAATGGCCTCGGTTTGAGGCTGTCACGAGAGCCAAAGCTGATACGGTGCGCCGCTTCTACTATGCGAACCACTCACGCAGCGAAAAGCATATCAGCGAGCGACTTGAGTTGATCGCGGCCAGTCGGCCGCTTTGCAGCGATGCTGCAGTAGTTGATGCATCGATAATGTGGGTGCAAACTCTCATCAAGCAAATCCGTGTTCTCAACCGAGCGATCAAAGACTACGACAACCGGATCGGTGAACTGTTTAAAGCACATCCTGATAGCTTCATATTCAAGAGCTTCCCCGGAGCCGGCCCTCAACTCGCACCTCGTCTGCTGGTCGCTTTCGGCACCGATCGCGATCGCTACGAGGCGGCCGTACAGGCGGCCAACTACTTTGGAATCTCTCCGGTCATTGAGCGCAGCGGCAAGCAGAAGTGGATACATTGGCGCTGGCACTGCCCCAAGTTCTTGCGACAAAGCGTCGTGGAGTTCGCATCGAGCTCCATCGGCTTCAGCGAGTGGGCCAAAGTCTACTACACCTCCCAGATCAAACGCGGAAAAGGCCACCACGCTGCGGTCCGTGCTCTGGCCTTCAAGTGGATCCGAATCATTTTTCAGTGTTGGCGGCAGCGCGTTCCGTATGACGAAAATAAATATCTGGCTGCGCTTAATCGCCACGGCTCCTGGATCACAGAAACGCTTAAGAAAGCAGCGTAGAAAGACATGGCTACAATACTTGACAGACCAGCTCAGATGTCT
>JAOZSS010000239.1 GCA_029939545.1 Kiritimatiellia bacterium
GTAGAAGGCGAATACATATTCCAATCGATCCCATACACAAAATCGTCGACATGTGCGCCATCTGATTGAGAAACACCATCACGGTAATCGCTCAACATGTGCTCAACATCGGTTAGCGGACGAGGGTGATCGAATGTCTTCCTTCTGTCTGGTACGACCATGTAGATATGTCCGCCGTGCTTAATGACCCGGAACCACTCCGATATCGCGGCCAGCGGATTTGCGACATGTTCCAGCACGTGGGACGTTGCGACGTACTGCACTGATGAATCGTAGAATGGTAAATCGCATGCGTCCCCGTAATAGTCAGCCAACGTCGGCTCGCCCGCATATTCTTCGAATCGGTCGACGTAAACAGGCTCGATCCCCGGGATTGGGGTCTTGAAAGCACCAATTTCCACGCCTTTTCCCGCTAGATACCGGGGGACTGATTCAGAGTGCTCCAATTTTTGTCGAAGGTCATTAAGGTAGGAACCGCCGGTCACCCGACGGCCCCCTCACAGATCCCGGCGTGCGGTTTTCCCGCACCGGGCTCCTCGCGGCGACGCGCAGTGTAGAGTTCAGGCATATGCATACGATAAGGCCAGACGGGTTTGAGGTCGGTAGGGTCCCTCGACGACGCGGGGAAAGGGCATGGCCCAATTCTGCCACATCGCGTTAAAACCCTGCCAGTTATAGCTAAGACGCTGACTGCGACGGTTCAACCATTTAAAGATGAGGCGCTGACACAGGAACCTGTAATTGGTCAGGCTCTCTGAGTTGCCGATCACCCCGTAATAGTTGTAATGCCCCAGCAGCTTGCGGCGAAGGGATTCGCCCAGCGTTTTGAGCGGACAGCTGCGGTTATTGCGGATCCACTCCTTGATGCCCCGCAGGGACGCATTCATCTTCTTCGCATTGGTTCGGCGTTTGACTGTCCGCTTCCCAGAACGGGTGCGCGCCCAGTAAAAGTCGAATCCAAGGAAGGCGAACATGCCACTGCCGGTCACATCAAAGGGCGTGAACTTCACGATCCCGCTCTTCTCCCCGGCCAGTTCGAGGCCGTAGGCCCCGAGTTGCTGCCCCAGCCACTCCAGGAAACGTTTCGCGTCAGCTTCCTGATGGAAGCCGCAGACAAAGTCGTCCGCGTAGCGCATATACACCACGTCGGGACAGGCCTTGCGCTTGACGTCGTTCTCCACCCGCAGGTCCAGCACATGGTGCAGGTAGACATTTGCGAGCAAGGGCGACACGATGCCGCCCTGCGGAGTCCCGGTTGCAGGGTGCACGATCTGGCCATCCTCTTCGAGCACACCGACGCTCAGCCATTTGCCGATCAATCGGACAAAAGCCTCGTCATCAATACGCCTGCGGAGCATGCCCAGCAGCTTCTGATGATCCAGGTTGTTGAAGAAGCCTTTTATGTCGGCTTCCACCACCCAGTTCACCTTCTTCGTAGCCAATTCCTCCCGCAGCATCTGGCTCGCCTGTCGCGCGCCTTTGCCGCTGCGGTAACCCCTGCTGGTGTTCAGAAAGTCGGCCTCATAGATCGACTCCAGGATTCTCCTGGCCGCCATCTGCACGATCTTGTCTTCCACCGCAGGTATGCCCAGAGGACGGCGCTTGCCGCCGCCCTTGGGTATGTACTTCCGCCTTACCAGTTTCGCCCGATAGCGTTTGCTTTTCAGACGTTCCAGCAAGTCTGCCAGATTCCCTTCAAGATTGCTCTCGAAGTCCGCCACGCTTACCTCGTCGACGCCGCAGGCGGCATCCCGCCTGAGCATCCCGAAGCTCTCGCGCAGTATCGGCAGATTGATCATCGTATACAGGCCGCGAAACCGATAGTCCGGTTCACGCGACGCCTTCTCTCTCAGTGCGATCAGGGAGCTCGACACGCTTTGTTGAGGAACTCTCTTTCCCTCAGCGCGAGTGCTCTGATCGCTTTGTCGCCTCGTCGATCCCTTCGCCATGTCTGCACCGCCGTTTCTGGACAGCTCAGACTTGTGATCGGCCCTACCGTCTCCGACTACTATGGATCGATCTGACTCCTGATCGCTCATCGCAGGCCCCTTCCGTTAGTCGAGGGCTCACTACCTCCCGAGAGGAAGCCATCCGGTCTCCCGAGTTCAAGTTCGCTTCCTTGAAGACATGCCACAGTCTTATGGACCCCGACGGACCATCCAGGGCAAACCATTTGCGCCCCTTCTGTTCTGGCTTCCGCTACGTTAAAGGCGTCGCCATCCGCATCTCTCTCTTTACGAGGCTGTATCAACTTTTGGAGGACTGCGAATCCCCCTGCGGCCTGCATTCTTCTCTGTGTACGCTTCGCAGATGCTGTTTCACCGCCCGACGCCACTCTTTCGAGCCAGTCAGTTGGGACCATCATTATGTGTCCATTTCTTTTATGCGACTTAGCTAACATCCGCGCAACACTCGATATATTGTACTGGTTAGGTTTTCAATAATGGGGTTATTCTCCCCAAAGGAAGCGCCTTGCTTCGCTCGGCGCACCAACGTTCAAAGGTCAGGATCAGCGGCCTTAGCCGGTGTTTCCTGCACCGGGTTGTGTACGCCCGTCATGGGCACCAACTGATGAGGTTTAAGTCCTCTATGCATAAAACCAAAGTAAGTTAAGTTCAACAGTGAAAGTAAGTTATGAAAAGCATTAGCCGATGGCAACTGCGAAGTCGCGAGACTTGGTGGGAAGGAAGCCTAAGGCAAAATCGCGGGGCGATGAACAAGAAGGTCATATTAGGCCTAGCGTCTGGGGCGAGCGGGCACAACGCCGCGAAGCCCTTTGGTTTGGGACGTAGGGTAGATGGCACGTTCGCGCGATGGAAGTTGGTGCTCTTATCCGGGGAGGCCTCTGCGCCCCGCGTCCCGTTATTAACGGGGAGCAGCCGGGTCGGTAACGACCACGGAGGAAACAGAGGAGTCAGCAGACGGCATAGTAGTCGCAGGAAACGAGCCGGGAGTAGTCGCCGACGGGTTACCCGTCCGACGAATGAACTGGAGGTCTCATACGCGACGAAGGCCCGAACCGAAATGATCAGCACGAGTCCTTTTGCTCGCGTAGCGCGTCCGCACCGACCGGTGCATCGCGTTCGCGGCGCGAAAAGGACGGCTCAACCTGAGGTAAACGATCCGCTCTCGGGCTATATCGTTTTCCTTTATCCGACTACGGTCCGATAACGTTTCGGAACCGCCTAGTGCGGATCCGCATGCTGGGTGGTGTGGGGGCCGGGAGAGTTAACGCTCCCGGCTACCCGATTAGCACTTGGACTCATTCCGAGAGCCTCGAAATTACTACCAAGACGATCATTGAGATACCCACACCACTC
>JAOZSS010000240.1 GCA_029939545.1 Kiritimatiellia bacterium
TTTATCGCTTGCTCCAAAATGCCGTGCAGATCCAGCCGATAACCTATGACGAGATGGCTTTGAACATCCGTGGGCCAAACCCCACGAAGCACAACATATAGGGGGTACGCCAGTTAAGTGGATACCCTGGATTGAAGAATACCGGCACCCGAGAGGGGCCAGTTGGCACAACGGGCCCTGCCGTCCACAGACCTTATGACTGGCAACACCTCTCCTTATGTGCGTATAGTCCGGCTATCACAATGTTTGAATGAGGACGGTACGAATGGCGAAGCGGGCTTGTACGCTACAGGATATTGCCGACCAGATCGGTTGTGCGCGCAATACGGTCAGTCTGGCGTTGCGCGGTACCACGCGCATCTCGCTCAAGATGCGCCGTCGGATTGAGCGGGTCGCGGTCCGCATGGGATACGTGCCGAACCTGGCGGCGCGCAACCTGAAGACGCGGAAGAGCGGGTTGATCGGAATCTATGCCGACGGTGCGCAGGATGATGTACGGGTCACACTGATCAATAGTCTGGTGACACAGCTTCACAGCACACGTTACAAGCCCATTCTGGGGCTTGCCGATGCTCCCGATGACCCGTTGCAGACCTCGCCCTGGCTACAGAGCTTTCGGGCGCTGAGTGTGGAAGCGCTCGTTGTGGTGGCGCATGAGATCTGCGAGGCCGACATGTCCGTACTGGAACATGCGCCGACCATCGTTGTGGGGTGCGAACCCGGTGGCGTGGGCGAAGCAGCCGACTGCATTGCGCTCGACAGGCATGCGGCGGGTCGAATCGGCGCCGAGCATCTGCAGGCAACAGGCCAGACAGAGATCTGCGTGATTCCCCGAGCAGGCGCTTTCGGGAAGGGATGTTTGGCCGCGCTTCGTCAAGCGGGACTCAAGCCCTGCGGTCCCGCTGTTCGCGCCGACCTGCCGCCGGAGGCCATGGCCGGTTTATGCGACAAGGTGTTGGCCGCACGCCCCCGCCCAACGGCCGTGATCCTTGGCGACTCGCCCCTGGCCGTGCATTTCCTGCGCGCCGCGCTGCAACGGGGCGTAAGCATCCCCGAGGATCTGGCGGTGATCGGCTACGACTACTTTGCCTGGGCCGAGGATCTGAAGGTGCCGCTGACGACGATTGAGCAGCCCGTGCCCGAGATGGCGGCCCTGGCAGTCGACTTGGCCAAGCGCCGTCTGGCCGAACCCGACGCCCCCATCGTTCAGCACGTCCTGCCGCACCGTCTTGTGATCCGTGAATCCGCATGAAAGAGGGGTGGCAAACACTCTTCCTCCAAGGCGAGGGCTTGATTAGCCCGAAGCCGGGGCGGAATTCTTGACAGAACCAGTAGTACTCAGGAGGTTGTGCAAATGATAGAGAATGATAGCGACAAACATCTCTGCGGATATCCACGGATGAAGTGGGTGCTGCTCTATGCGGGAATGCTGCTTCTCACTGTTGTGACGCTCGGCGGCGTTGCCCGCGGTGGAGAAGGGCCGTCAGATCTCCTTGCGGACGCTGTCCTGAGTGTTTCGCATCGGGAGGCCGAGCGTGCCACGGGATGGCGGAAGGATGTGACGTTTGAAGGGGCGGGGGTGTTCCCTGTGAGCGTTCGCGCCATATTTCAGGTGACAGATACGGGCAGTGGCGCATGGCTCTTGTTGCAGAAACCGGATCATGTCGAGAAGCTGACCCTGAACGGTATGGCGATTCAGAAACCGATGGAGGGCATGCGTCATAAGCTGATTCCCGGCATTCCGGCATCGCTGCTCAAGACGGGTACGAACGTGCTGCAAGGGGAGTGGTCACAGCGGGTGAGGATCAAAAAAGCGAAGGCGACCGGCGAGGAAACTGTGGTTCCGGAGGGGATGGCGGCAACGGATCTGACCTTCAAGCTGTTCGCATTGAGCGCTGCGGAGCTTGCGTTTCAGAGCGGTCCGATCCTGGGGTATGCCGGTGAAGACTTCTTCACGGTCTCCTGTCGTGTAAACATGCCGGCCGAGGTCGTTCTCGAAGTCAATGGACAACAGTATACTTCGAAGCCAGGGCTGCTGCATACGTTCAAAGCCGAAGGGCTGACGGCCGGCACCCAGTATCAATACACAGTGAAGGCGCGCAGCGCCTCCGATGACGATTTCAGCGCATCCACAGGTCCCCATTCCGTCCGCACCCTTCCGGCGAACGATCCTTTTACGTTCACCATCCTTGGGGACAGTCGTTCGTTTCCAAGAGTATGGGGAGAGGTCTCGAGGGCCGTGTTCAAGGCTCAACCCATCTTTACGGTGTTTGTCGGCGATATGGTCACATCAGGCAGAAGAGACTACCAATGGGATGAGGAGTTTTTCGGTCCGGCCCGCGATTTCCTTGCCGGTATCCCTTTCTACGGCATTATCGGTAATCATGAGCAGAACTGCCCACTGTTTCTCCGGATGTTTGCGACACCCGGCGGCAAGAACTGGTCACAGGCCATCGGGTCGGTACTGATCATAGGCATTGACGGCGCCATGGATTGGACACGCGGTGGGGAGCTCGCAAAATGGCTGGAAGGCGTGCTTTCAGAATCGGATGCCTCCTTTATCTTTCTTGCCAGTCACTATCCGGCGTGGTCTTCGGGTCCCCATGGCGGTCTCAATGCAGATGGACGGCCAAGGGAGGTTCCTGTTCGGCGTGCGCAGGATGTCCTCATGCCGCTCTCGAAGCGATATGGCATTACCGCAATGTTTGCGGGGCACGACCATTTCTACGAGCGGTCAGAGCCGGAAGAGGGTGTCACCGTGATTATGGCGGGTGGCGCAGGTGCCCCGTTGTACGGGAAGGTCGCCGATGCAGAGGTCCAGAATCCCCATTCCGAAGTTTTCGCGATTAAGCACCACTTCTGTCTGCTCACGGTAGATGGCAAGCGTTGCACGATGCAGGTGCTAGGACTTGACGGCGCCCTGATAGATACACGCACCTGGCAGTCTCGGGATGCGTTGCAGTATAAGTAATGCAAAAACGCTGTACGCAACAACCGTTGTGAAGTCATACTTACTCTTGTTCTTAAGGGAGACGATATGGATTGCGGAGCCTATCAACAGATTGTGGAAGCGCGGCGCGGACGGGCGCTGGCTATTGCGGAGGCGGGGGGACTCACTGAGTTGCTGGCCTCCTCCAGTGGGGGTTCGTTGGCCGATGTGACGTTGTCGGAGGCGATTGTATTGGGCCTGCTGCGCCAGGGCGTGCGGACGTTTTACGCCGTGTTCGGGCACGGCTCTACTGAAGTGGCCGAGGTGTTGCGCGTTTACGCGGATGCCGGACTCGTCGACGTGCATGCCGTGCGTAGTGAGA
>JAOZSS010000056.1 GCA_029939545.1 Kiritimatiellia bacterium
CCCTCTCCCACCCCAAAGGGGTGCCCCATCATCGCCCGGCGAGCATCGCCGGGACGGAACGACCGAAGGCACGCGCCACCCCCCGCGCTTCTTGCTGTCCCTTTGCGGCGTGGGATGGTAGATTTCCACGTTTTTTGAGGGATTAAGATGGTTGAAACGAAAACAGTACGGGTTAGATTTGCGCCGAGTCCGACGGGACATGTCCATATCGGGAACATCCGCGCGGCGATTTTCAACTGGCTGTATGCGCGGCATACGGGCGGGGTTTTTCTGCTGCGGGTGGAGGATACGGACCTGGAACGGTCGACCGACGAGGCCAAGGCGACACTGCGCGAGGCGATGGAGTGGTTGCGGCTGGATGTCGACGGCGAGGTGATGTACCAGTCGGAACGGCGGGCGGCCCACCTGGCGGCGGCAGGCGAGCTGGAGGCTTCGGGTTCGGCCTATGCGCTGGAGAGCGCGGCGGGCAGGGGCACGGCGGTCTATTTTCGCATTCCGTGGAACTCGAAAGCCTATGAAGAGGTCGGTCCGGCCCGGTTGGAGGTCCACCCGGACGTCCCGTTGACGGTGAGTCATGCGGGCGTGCAGTACGCGCTGGTGAGCAAGAAGGGCAAGGCGGTTGAAGCAAGCGGCTGTCTGGCGGCCTTTAAAGGCTTACGCCTTTACGATGCGGACGACCACTGTCTCTACGAGTTGGCCTCGCCGGAAACCGTACTGGCAGGTAAGGCTGACTTCACGGTGAAAAACGTGGTACGCATGGAGTTCCAGCGCCGCCAGGTGGTGTTCGACGACCTCGTGAAGGGTCGCATGTCCAAGCCGCTTGATGGCATCAAGGACCTGGTGATTGTGCGAAGCAACGGTGCGCCGGTGTTCCATCTTGCCAACGTGTGCGACGACGTGGTGCAGGAGATCACGCATATCATCCGCGGGGATGACCATGTGGAGAACACGTTCCGGCACATCCTGCTTTTGGACGCGCTGGGACACACGCCTCCGGCCTATGCGCATCTTCCCATGATTGTGAATGCGCAGGGCAAGCCCTACAGCAAGCGCGACGGGGATGCTTATGTCGGCGACTTCCGCTCGCGCGGGTTCGATCCGGATGCGCTCTTCAACTATCTCACGTTGCTGGGGTGGGCGCCGGGTGATGACCGCGAGAAGCTATCTCGCGAGGAGCTCATCGCCGCGTTCACGCTGCAGCGGGTACGCAGTGCGCCGTCGCAGATGGACCTGAAGAAGCTGGCCCACATGAACAGTCAGTACCTGGCGGAGCTGCCGCTCGAGACGTTCATGGCAGAGGCGCGCGAGGCGTTGGCCGAGCATCCGTGGGGACGCGATGTGGACGAGGCGCTGTTCAAGAGTGTCTGTAGCCTGTTCCAATCGCGCACTCAGCTCTACTCGGACGTGGCGGTGTGGGTCTATTTCTTCAGCGATGAGCTGGAGTATGATCCGAAGGGTGTGCGCAAGTTCCTGCAGAAGGAGGGCGTGCAGGAGATGTTGACCACACTGCGCGGACGCTTGGAGTCAACGCCGTTCGAGGAAGGCCCGATCGAGGCGGCCATCCACACCGTTGAAAACGAGAACGAGATCAAGGAAGGCAAGCTGAACCAGCCCATCCGCGTGGCCGTGACGGCGACCATGGTCGGCGCAGGGCTGTACGAGACCATGGTGCTGCTCGGGAAAGAGCGGTCGTTGGCGCGGCTGGATTATGCGATTGAGAATCTGTGTGCGAGAGAAGAGGCACAGGGGGAATGATGTGCCTCAATGACCCAGGCATTCTGCCTGGGCTATGATGGAGCACCCCGTTGGGGTACAGAAAGATGCGACCCCAACGGGTCAGATTACGCCGGGATGGAAAGCGGAGACGAGATATATGTCCAAGGCTGAACATGAACCATTGAGCGATTTTATTCGCGATAAGGTGGCGGAAGATTTGCGGACGGGGAAGTATGACGGGCGCGTGGTAACGCGTTTCCCGCCGGAACCTAACGGGTATCTCCACATCGGGCACGCCAAGGCGGCCTGCCTGAGCTTCGGCATTGCCGAGGAGAACGGCGGGGTCTGTCACCTGCGCTTCGACGATACGAACCCGGAGAAAGAGGATGTCGAGTACGTCGATTCGATCATCGAGGACATCCGCTGGCTGGGCTTCGACTGGGGCGAACATCTCTACTATGCCTCGGACTATTTCGAACAGATGGTTGAATGCGCACTCAAGATGATTCGCGATGGCAAGGCCTATGTCTGCGAGTTGAGTGCGGAGGCGTTCAAAGCGTATCGCGGGGTGCCGACCCGGCCGGGCAAGGCAACTCCGGGGCGCGCGCGATCGATCGAGGAGAATCTCGATCTTTTCGAGCGCATGCGCGCCGGCGAATTCGAGGATGGCAGCTACGTGCTGCGCGCCAGGATTGATATGGCCTCCCCCAACCTGCACATGCGCGATCCGGCGCTCTACCGAATCAAGCGCGCCTCGCATCACCGCACGGGCGACACCTGGTGCATCTACCCGACCTACGACTTCGCACACGGCCTGGAGGATTCGATCGAACGCGTCACGCATTCGCTCTGCACGCTCGAGTTCGAGGTGCATCGCCCGCTCTACGACTGGCTGTTGGAGACGCTGGAGGTCTACCGGCCCGAGCAGACCGAGTTTGCACGACTGAACCTGAGCTACACGGTTATCAGCAAGCGTAAGCTGTTGCCGCTGATCGAGGCCGGTGTGGTGTCGGGCTGGGATGACCCACGTATGCCGACGCTGTGTGGACTGAGACGGCGTGGCTACACAGCCGACTCGATTCGACGCTTCTGTCGGGATATCGGGATCACCAAGGTGGAGAGCGTGACGGATGTGGCCCTGCTTGAGCACCACATCAAAGATGAGCTTAACCGTACGGCCAACCGCGTGATGGCGGTGTTGGACCCTGTCAAGCTGGTCATCGACAACTATCCGGAGGACCAGGTCGAGGAGCTGAACGCCATCAACAATCCGGAAGACGAATCGGCCGGCACGCGCAAGGTTCCTTTTTCGCGTGAACTCTGGATCGAGCGTGCGGACTTCCGCGAAGAGGCCAACCGCAAGTTTCACCGCCTGACCCCCGGCCGCGAGGTACGGCTACGCTACGGCTACTTTGTCACCTGCACGGGTGCGGTGAAGGACGAGGCCGGAGAGATCATCGAGGTCCATTGCACGTACGATCCGGCCACGCGTGGCGGCGACGCCCCGGACGGGCGACGGGTGAAGGGAACGATCCATTGGGTCTCGGCCGCCAAGGGAGGAGAAGCGGAGGTGCGACTGTACGACCGCCTTTTCTCGGTGGAGCGGCCCGACAACGTGGATGAAGGCGGAAACTTCAAAGACCACCTCAATCCCGACTCACTCAAGACCGTGCGCGCCAAGGTCGAACCGGCCATCCTGACGATGGGTCCCGGCGAGCGCTGCCAGTTTGAGCGGAAGGGCTATTTTTATTCTGATCCCAAGGACTCCACTGAGGGGGCACCGGTCTTCAACCAGATCGTACCGCTGCGCGACTCGTGGCGAAAGCGAGCACAATGACCGAGACAACCAGACAACGCGTGATCGCCATTGTCGGGCGGCCGAATGTCGGCAAGTCAGCCATCTTCAACAGGCTGGCAGGGCGGCGCATTGCCATCGTACATGCCCAGAGCGGCGTGACGCGCGACCGGTTGATGCACGAGGTGATCTGGGGCGATGAGCATTTCGAGCTCATCGACACCGGGGGCATTGGAACGATCGAATCGGCCGCCCCCAACAGCATCGACGGCGGGATCCGCCTGCAGGTGGACGCGGCGCTGGAAGATGCGGCCGTTGCGATGCAGGTAGTAGATCTTGAAACCGGGGTGGTGCCGCTTGACGAAGAGGTGGCGACGATTCTGCGCAAGAGCGGATGCCCCTCCTTCATCGCCGCCAACAAGGCGGACAATCCCAAACGCGATGCCGACGCGACGGAGTTTGAACGGCTGGGGCTGCCCGTCTTTCCCGTCTCGGCGCTCCACGACCGCGGATTCGGTGAGTTGATGGAAGCGATGATTCCGGAGCTCCCGCCCCCCGTGGCGCAGGAAGAGAAGGACGCGCTGCGCGTCGCCGTGGTGGGACGTCCCAACGTCGGTAAATCCTCCTACATCAACCGTTTGCTACGCAGCGACCGCGTGATTGTCTCCGACGTGCCCGGCACCACACGCGACAGCATTGATGTGCCCTTCACCGTCGGCTCAGGACCGCAGGCGCGGCACTACGTACTGGTGGACACCGCCGGAATGCGCCGCGTCGGAAAGATCGACAACTCGGTCGAACGCTTCAGCCGTTTCCGCGCCGAAAAGAGCATCAAGGAGGCCGACGTGGTGGTGGTGCTAACGGACGCCAGCACGGACCCCACCGCCATGGACAAGAAAATCGCGGCCGCCGTGATACGCGAAGGCAAAGGGTGTGTGGTCATCGTCAACAAGTGGGATCTCGCGACCATCACGCAGCGCCAGTTTGCGCCCGAAGTGAAGCGGATCATGCCGTTCATGGGGCACTGTCCATTGGTGTTTGCATCGGCCAAAACCGGCTACAACATCCGCCACACAGTGGAGGCGATTGATCACGTAGCGGCACAGATCAGCACCACGCTCCCGACCGGCGTTCTGAACCGCGTATTGGAGGCTTCGTACGCGAAAGTGTCGCCGCCATCGGTCAAAGGCAAGCGCCTCAAGCTCTACTACGCCACGCAGGTCAGCCACTCCCCCATTATCATCCGGATCTTCTGTAACGACCCCAGGCGCATCGTTCCGGCCTACCGTGCCTACCTGATTCGCACACTGCGCAGCCATTTCGGACTCGAAGGAGCCCCGATTATGCTCCAATTCAGGGGGCGGCAGCGACCGGATTGAGCACAGAAATCCGTAGGGTGGCGTACTGGTGTACAAGAACACCTGACGTCGTTTTCTCCGACTCCATAACCCCTTGCTTTGACGCAGGTTACAAAAAAGATTCTGGAATAATTATTTTTCCTTGACCCCCCTATATATAGCGCTTATTGTGGGCGCTGCGTTAACGAACCCACAACATATAGTATAGACCATTCCGCTGCATTTTCTTCATAAGTCCTTGATTACACGGAGATTTGACCATGCTTGACGTTACCGGCAACGAGAGAATAGAGGCTCCGGCTAAGCCCGCCTCCCGCACGACCAAGGGTCGCGCACGCACCCGCCGCACGACCGAATCCGGCCGCCAGACCCAGCCCCGTAAGTTGAAAATCACACGCCGCCTTAGCACCGAGGGCGTCAGCCCGTTCGACCAGATCGAGTGGGAACGTCGCCATGCCTCCATCGGTGATGACAAGGGCAACACGCTTTTCTCCCAGGCCGATGTGGAAGTCCCGAGCAGCTGGTCCATGCTGGCGACCAACGTGGTTGCGTCGAAGTACTTCTATGGGGCACAGGACACCGACGAGCGTGAGTACTCCGTTCGCCAGCTCATCCATCGCGTATCCCGGTCGTTGGCGGACTGGGGACTTGAGGACGGCTATTTTGCCAGCGAAGAAGATGCCGAGGCCTTCTATGACGAGATGACCTATCTCTGTGTCAACCAATACGGTGCCTTCAACAGTCCGGTCTGGTTCAACGTCGGCCTGCACCACGTCTATGGCTACACCTCAGACAATCGCAGCAGCTACACGTGGGACGACAAAGCCGAGGCCATCGTGCCGGCCGGGGACACGTATGTGTCACCGCAGGCGAGCGCCTGTTTCATCCAGGCCGTTGACGATACGATGGAAGACATCATGCGCCTGGCCAGTGCTGAAGCGATGCTGTTCAAGTACGGTTCGGGCACGGGCACCGACCTGAGCACGCTGCGCAGCAGCCGCGAGAAGCTTTCCGGCGGCGGCACGCCTTCCGGTCCCCTCAGCTTTATGCGCGTATTCGACCAGGTGGCGGCGGTCATCAAGTCCGGCGGCAAGACGCGCCGCGCGGCCAAGATGCAGAGCCTCAAGGTCAGCCATCCGGATATTCGCGAGTTTGTAAGCTGCAAGACCAAGGAAGAGCGCAAGGCGTGGGCCCTGATTGAGCAGGGCTACGACGGCTCCTTCGGCGG
This sequence comes from Kiritimatiellia bacterium, assembly GCA_029939545.1. GTDB lineage: Bacteria > Verrucomicrobiota > Kiritimatiellia > UBA8416 > JABMPJ01 > JABMPJ01. Next base: position 6,098 of record JAOZSS010000056.1, read on the forward strand.
CGAGGCCTACGAATCGGTCATGTACCAGAATGCCAATCTCTCCGTCCGCGTAACGGACGACTTTATGGAAGCCGCCGAGAAAGAGGACGACTGGACGACCACGGCCGTGGTGTCCGGCGAACCCGCCGAGACCTTCCCGGCGCGCGGCCTGTTGCGCGACTTGGCCGAGGGCACCCATGTCTGCGGCGACCCGGGCATACAGTACGACTCGACGATCAACCGGTGGCACACCTGCAAGAACTCGGGGCCGATCAACGCAAGTAACCCCTGCTCCGAGTACATGTTCCTTGATAACAGCGCCTGCAACCTGGCATCCGTGAACCTGATGAAGTTCGTTGACAAGAAGGGCACCTTCGACACCAAGACCTTCGAGCATGCCGTGCGCCTCTTCATTACGGCCCAGGATATCTTCGTTGACCGGGCGAGCTATCCCACCGAAGAGATTGCGTCCAACTCCCATCGCTTCCGTCCGCTCGGCCTTGGCTACGCGAACCTCGGCGCACTGATCATGCGCATGGGCCACCCCTATGACAGCGACGAGGGTCGCGCCTATGCCGGCGCTATCACGTCGCTGATGACCGGTACGGCCTACCAGACCTCGCAGGAGCTGGCCAAGGCCAAGGGGACGTTCGACGGCTACGCCGAGAACAAAGGTCCGATGCTGGGCGTCATGAAGATGCACCGCAACGCCGTACAGCACATCGATTCGGATCTGGCACCGGCCAACATGGTGACCGCTGCCGAAAAGGCGTGGAACGCGGTGGTCGACCACGCCGGCCGCAGCGGCTTCCGCAACTCCCAGGTTACGGTGCTGGCACCGACCGGTACGATCGGGTTCATGATGGACTGCGACACGACCGGCGTGGAGCCTGATATCGCGCTGATCAAGTATAAGCAGCTTGCGGGCGGCGGCATGATGAAGATCGTCAACAACTCCCTGGGCCTCGCGCTCAATCACCTGGGCTACACCGCCGAGCAGACCGAGAACATCGCAAAGTACGTCGATGAACACGAGACCATCGAGGGCGCCCCCGGCCTGCTGCCGGAGCACCTGGAGGTGTTCGACTGCGCCTTCCGGCCTAAGAATGGCACACGCTTTATCTCCTACAAGGCCCACCTGAGAATGATGGCCGCCGTGCAGCCTTTTCTCTCGGGCGCAATCAGCAAGACGGTCAACGTCCCGACCGAAACGTCGATCAACGAAATCATGCAGACCTACACCGAAGGATGGAAGATGGGGCTCAAGGCTGTGGCGATCTACCGTGACGGCTCCAAGCGTATCCAACCGCTGAGCACGAGCAAGAGTAGCAGACCGTCCGTGGCCACCTCCGATGATTCGGACGACCGGATCAAGGCCGCCATGCGCAAGCCATTCCGTCGCCGCATGCCGGCCACGCGCCAGTCCATCACGCACAAGTTCGAGGTGGCGGGCCACGAGGGCTACCTCACCGTCGGCATGCACGAAGACGGCAGCCCGGGCGAACTGTTCATCACGATGGCCAAGGAGGGCAGCACGGTCGGCGGTACGATGGATGCTTTCGGCACCGCGATTTCGCTCTGCCTACAGTACGGTGTTCCGGTGCAGGAACTCTGCCAGAAGTTCGCACACAGCCGGTTTGAGCCGAGCGGTTTCACGAAGAACCCGGATATCCCGATCGCCAAGTCGATCGTGGACTACATCTTCCGCTGGCTCTCCGTGACCTTCCCGAACGGGCATGCAGCGACCGTGTCGCGACCGGCGCCCGAGCCGGAAGCCGCCGCGACGGTCCCAGCCGCGTCGGCGGCATCCGAAGGCAAGGTGGAACTCAAGGCCGACCGCGTGGACAAGCAGTTCGAAGGCATCATGGAAGATGCCCCCGCCTGCGACAACTGCGGCTCCATCACCGTTCGCAACGGCGCCTGCTACCGCTGCTACAACTGTGGCAACTCGATGGGATGCTCCTGATACGACTTGCCAGGTTCGTCGTGGGGCTGCTCCTGATACCGGTGTGTGCCGCGTCGAGCATGGCGCTGTATGGTATCCTGCGCGAGATCCAACCGGGCGCGGTTCCACCTGACGCGTGGTGGTTGCTGGGCGGGTTCGGGTTCTGGCTTTTCCTCTACTTAGCCTGTCCACGGCCCGTACGCACGTACATCCTGGCCCATGAGCTGACGCATGCGTTGTGGGGCTGGATGATGGGAGCGCGGGTCTCCAACCTGCGTGTTGCTCAAGACCAGGGGAGTGTCACGCTGTCAAAGACCAACTTTCTGATCACCCTCGCGCCCTATTTCTTCCCGCTCTACACCATGCTGACCCTCTGTCTGTTCGGGGTGTTGGGGCTGTTTTATGCCGTGGAACACTATCATCTCTGGTGGATGGGCGTGGTCGGGTTCACGTGGGGCTTCCACTTCACGTTCACCGTCAGCACGCTCATGCAACATCAGAGCGATGTCCGGGCCTGCGGTCACCTCTTCTCCTATACCTTTATCTACAGCCTGAATGTCCTGGGTATCGGGCTCTGGACCGTGGCCGTCACACCCGCTACACTGGAGCGCTATGTAGCCCACTTCAAGACCGCTATGGTGGACAGCTCGATTGTCTGTATGGACCTTGTGACCGCCTTGGTTGAGTGGGTTCGATAACTTTGCTGCAATAAACGACCCATCCAGCACGTTGTAGGGGCGAAGGGGCCATGGATACGGAAGATCGACGACTGATCGAACAGTACAGTGACGGCGACGTTGAAGCGTTGTCGGCCCTGGTCGAGAAGTATCGGCGACCCCTTTTCGGGTTCATTCTCAACATGACCGAGGGACAGGGCGATGCGGATGAGATCTTCCAGGAGACTTGGTTTCGGGCCATCCGCAAGTTGGATAGCTACCGGCAGAAGAACTTCATGGGCTGGCTGGTGAGGATTGCGCGCAACCTGGTGATCGACCGATACCGGAGGAAGCGCCCCACCGTAAGACTGGACATGACGCGCGACGACGGGAGCACGCCGGTACTGGAGCTGGTCGATCCCGCCCCCGGTCCGACCGACCAAGCGGTGACAGAGGATGACGTAGGCGCAGTGAAGCACGCCGTGGACACGCTGCCGGTGGAACAGAAAGAAGTGTTTGTGATGCGAATGCAGTCAGGACTCAGCTTCAAGGAGATCGCGAAGGCACAGGGCGTATCGATCAATACGGCACTGGCCCGCATGCAATATGCCCTGTCGAAACTGAGACCCCTGTTACGGGATGAATACGACACGATGCGAGATGAGTCATGAAATGCAGAACGGTAGAACGATGGATGTTGCGGGATAAGCAGCCGCACGCGAAGGACGAACAGCCGAACAGCCGAACAGCCCCTCCTTCGCTGAGGCTATGGAGGGCAAGCGAACTACGAACGAAGGAAATCTCCGGCTGGAGGGAGCGGCGGATTGAGACGCATATTGAGAGCTGTGCCGCGTGTCGGCAATGGCGTGAAGACTACCAGAAGCTCAGCGCCATCGCGGAAACAGCCTTACCTTGCGGAGAACCGTCAGAGAAGGTACTGGTCAACATTCGGCGTGAAGCGCGCGTGCGTGCTGCGGAACCGCATGCCCATACGGGGTGGTCCATGCCCTGGTTGCGTCCGGCCTATGGACTGGCGACGATCGCCGCGCTCTGCATGGTGCTGATCGGCGGGTGGTGGCCGAGACCTGATCCCAATGGGTTTGAGAGCGAAGCGCAGTTGAGCACGATCCTGATGATGCTGGAAGAGACGGCAGACCCGATCGCGGAGACCGCATCCCTGCCGATCGAGATCGAAGCGGTGGCATCGCTGGATGCAGTGGCGCAGCAGTTGCTGACGCTGCAGGGACTGGACGATGGCTACACCGACGCAGAACTCAGCACTCCAGGCGAGGTGCCTCAGGCCACAGATCCTCTAACGCGTAGTAGTGGCGTGTCTCGTGCAGAAAGATATGGATAACCAAGTCAAAGTAGTCGAGGACCATCCATCCCGACTCCGGCGTTCCACTCTTCCGAAAGGCGTGCACCCCTTCCTGCTTCAGCGAATGCTGCAGGTCGTTGAACATCGCCTTCAGGTGCGGGGGGCTGGAACCGCTGACGAGAATAGCGTAGTCGAATAGACTCGACACCTTCGACACATCGATAGCCACAAGCTCCTCGCCCTTCTTGTCGGCAAGGAAAGCGGCAGCTCTCAGTGTGAGTGTTCGTGCGTCCATGCTCTGGGGCATAGCGTCCATCAACGGTCTCCTAAGTAAAGGTGGTGCTCGGTGATATACATATCAACAGCATCCGGAACAAGATAGCGAATACTCATACCTTCGGCCACGCGGTGGCGGATATCAGACGACGACACCTCGAACCGGCGGCCCATCGTGACGTTAGAAAGCAAGCGTTCCGGCCATGGCGCATCCAAGCGCAGCATGTCGGGGCGGATCGGATCGTCATACCCCCTTGCGAACGTCACAAAAGTACAGAGCGGCAGCAGGTCATAGATATGGCGCCAGAGATGCAGCTCCACCAGCGTGTCGTCGCCGATGATGAAGTAGAAGTCGCTATCGGGGTAGCGGTCGGTCAGTTCTCTCAGCGTGTCCACCGCGTACGACACGCCGCCGCGGTCCAACTCAAGCGAACAGGTCTCGAAACGTAGATCGCCTTCGAGGGCGGCCTCCAGCATCTCCATCCGGACCTCGCCGGACAGCAGCATACCGGGATCTTTGTGCGGCGGTCGGGCGCACGGCATGAACAGCACCAGGTCCAGCTCGTAGGTCTCGAGCGCGCCCTGGGCCAGCATCAAGTGTCCGCTATGGATCGGGTTAAACGATCCACCCAGAATACCCAGTTTGTTCCTGATCCCCATACTCACAGCCCCAGCGTACCAACGTCACCAAACCACACGCAATGAGCTTTTTGGCTCTGTGGCCTTTTGAAAACAGTGGACACGACGATCCAGCCATGTCGCCATGCCCACCACGATATCGGCTTCGGTTACGTTTCTTGGATTTTCTTCTCTTTCAAACATTGAGTAGCCCTCTCATGGCTATAACCCGGCCAACCTGTTCGGCACAGTTGGTGAGCATGGTCGGACCCACCATGGGTATCTCTGCTTCATCGATCGAGCGCTCGAGGGTCGAGAAATAGGCGTCGATTCCTATCTTGTGTACCTTGCTGACGCCCGGTCCCAGACAGCCGGCCAGGGCAATCACGGGCAGTCCCAGCGACTTGGCCACTCCGGCCACTCCGGCGGGGGTCTTGCCGAAGGCGGTCTGCCCATCCATCCGCCCCTCGCCTGTGATCACGAGGTCGCACCCCTTCAGCCGCTTAGCAAGTTGAACCGCATCGATGACAATATCGATTCCCGGACGGAGCTCACCGTGCAGGAAGGCAAGCAGTCCAGCGCCCAGTCCACCGGCCGCGCCGGAACCGGGCACCTTCAGCACGCTCTTGCCGAGATCGCGTTTGATCACGGCGGCCAGGTTCTCCAGCCCCGCATCGAGCTGCGCCACCATCTCTGGCGTGGCGCCCTTCTGGGGGCCATAGACCTGGGCCGCGCCGCGCGGTCCGGTCAGCGGGTTATCCACGTCACAGGCCACCTCCACGCGCACATTATCGAGCCGCGAATCCAGGCCCGCCATATCGATCGACGCCACCCGCAACAGGCCACGGCCGTTATCCGGCACGTCGCGTCCGCGCTTGTCGAGGAAGCGTACACCCAGCGCACAGGCCATCCCTGTGCCGCCATCGGTTGTGGCGCTGCCACCGATGCCTACCAATAGGTGTGATACGCCGAGTTTCAGCGCGTGCTTGATCAGTTCGCCCGTGCCGCGCGTGGTGGTGCGCATCGGGTTACGCTGCGAGGGCTTAAGCAGAGCCAATCCGCTGGCCTCCGCCATTTCGATTACGGCCATGTGTCCGTCGCCGGAGACCCCAAACGACGCCCTAACCGGCTTACCGAGCGGTCCGGCCACCGTACGGCGCACCATGCGTCCGCCCGTCGCATCGGCAATCGTCTTGGCCGTGCCATCGCCACCATCGGCTATCGGCACCTTCACCACCGCAATATCGCCCAGCGCTTTTCGTAAGCCCTTCTCGATGCGGGTGGCCACCTGCATCGCGGTCATATTGCCCTTAAACGAATCGGGGGCAATCCCGATCTTCATCTTGCGCATAGTGCTCTTCCGCCTCTCGTGTGATGCACAGGTACCGAGCGTGGCACATTCGTGCAGGAACCGTGTTAGGCTCCTGTCATTTCGACTATAAAAGGGATGAGGGGGGGGAAACAAGGGGAATGGAACAGGACGAACAGCCGAACATTCGAATGTTCGTTCTTCGTCTACTTGTACTCCGGCAGCAGATCCTTCTGGGCCTCGAACATTTCGAGG
>JAOZSS010000241.1 GCA_029939545.1 Kiritimatiellia bacterium
AGTTCATCGAGCGTGTAGCCGACCGCCAGCTTGGCGGCGATCTTGGCGATGGGGAATCCGGTGGCCTTCGAGGCCAGCGCACTGGACCGCGAGACGCGCGGATTCATCTCAATGATGACCATCCGCCCATTCGCGGGATTCAGGGCAAACTGCACGTTGGAACCACCCGTTTCAACCCCGATTTCACGCATCACGGCCAGGGAGGCGTCCCGCATTATCTGGTATTCACGGTCGGTCAGGGTCTGGGCCGGCGCCACCGTAATACTGTCGCCGGTGTGAACGCCCATGGGGTCAAGGTTTTCGATCGAGCATACAATCACACAGTTGTCTTTGACGTCACGCATAACCTCGAGTTCGAACTCTTTCCACCCGAGAATGGACTCCTCAATGAGCACTTCGCTGGTGGGGCTGTAGAAGAGTCCGCGCTCCACGATTGCGTCGAACTGCGCCTGGTCGTAGGCAATGCCCCCGCCGGTTCCTCCCATCGTGAATCCGGGCCGGATGACCATCGGGAAATCTCCGAGCTCATCGCGGATCGCGTAGGCCTCTTCCATATTGTGCGCCGACCCGCTGCGAGGCAGGTCGAGCCCGATCGACTGCATGGCCTGCTTAAAGAGCTCACGATCCTCGGCTTTGCGAATCACGTCGGCCCGCGCCCCGATCATCTCCACACCGTTGCGCTCGAGCACGCCGCGGCGCGACAGCTCCAACGAGAGATTCAGCCCCGTCTGGCCCCCCAGCGTGGGGAGCAATGCGTCCGGCCGCTCACGACGAATGATTTCTGCAAGGGTGTCGGGATCAAGTGGCTCGATATACGTACGATCCGCAAATTCGGGATCTGTCATGATCGTCGCCGGGTTACTGTTAACCAACACGACTTCGTATCCCTCTTCGCGCAGGGCCTTGCACGCCTGTGCACCCGAGTAATCGAATTCACAGGCCTGACCGATAATGATCGGGCCCGATCCGATGATCATAATCTTATGGATGTCATCTCTACGCGGCATAACGACCGTCCCTTGGTGATCCTACTGCTTGTCTCCCAACGCCGCCGCAACAAAACCGGCAAAGATCGGATGTGCCTTGAGCGGGGTGGACTGAAATTCTGGATGAAATTGGCAGGCAACGAACCACGGGTGCGAGGGCAGCTCAACCATTTCCACCAGCGCCTCGTCCGGCGACATCCCCGCCAGCACCATCCCCTTGTCCGTCAGCTTATCCCGGTATGCATTGTTGACCTCGTAGCGATGGCGATGCCGCTCGGAAACCTTGGCGTTCTGGTACAAGTCGCGTGCCCGACTCCCCTCAGTCAGCACGCAGGGATACGCGCCGAGGCGCATGGTACCGCCCATGTTCGTGATCTTCTTCTGCTCTTCCATCAGATCAATCACGGGGTGAGGTGAATCGGGCGCAAACTCCATGCTGTGCGCGGCGTCCAGTCCGCACACATTCCGGGCAAACTCGATCACCGCGCACTGCATACCGAGACAGATACCAAAGAACGGGAGGCCGCCCTCACGCGCATACCGAATGGCCGCAATCTTACCCTCAATGCCGCGATCACCGAAGCCGCCCGGCACCAGGACACCCGATACGCCATCCAGCAGGGCTTCCGCCCCGCGGGCTTCAATGTCTTCCGACTCCACCATACGCACCTTGACCCGCACGTTGTTTGCGATGCCTCCGTGCGTCAGGGCCTCATAGATACTCTTGTAGGAGTCCTGCAAACTGATGTACTTGCCGACCACAGCAATTTCGACTTCGCCATGCTTCGGCTCGACGAACCGTTTGACCATGGCCCGCCAGTCGGTCACGTCAAGGCGGTTCACGTGCAGCTTGAGCCGCTCCAACACGTACACATCCAGGTCCTGCGCCGCCAACTCCAGCGGCACCTCGTAGATCGTATTGGCCACGTCCTTCTCTTCCACCACCAGGTTGAGCGGTACATTACAGAAGAGCGCCAGCTTCTCGCGGTGCTCCAGCTCCATTGATTGCTCGCAGCGGCAGACCAGGATGTCCGGAATGATACCGATCGTGCGCAGAATACCTACCGACTGCTGTGAGGGCTTGGTTTTCAGCTCACCGGCAGCCTTTAAATAGAGTACCAGCGTAATGTGCATGAACAGTGCGTTGTCGTAGCCGATATCCTGGCGCACCTGCCGTATCGCTTCCAGGTAGGGCAACGACTCGATGTCACCTACCGTGCCGCCGATCTCCGTGATCACGATATCGGTCTCGTCGTCGTCAAGCGAGTAGATCGCATCCTTAATCTCGTTCGTGATGTGCGGAATCACCTGCACCGTCTTGCCCAGGTAGCCGCCTTCGCGTTCGCGCGAGATGACGGAGCTGTAGATGCGGCCTGTGGTGTAGTTGCTCGCATGCGAACAGGGAATTCCCGTAAAGCGTTCGTAGTGCCCCAGATCGAGGTCGGTTTCCGCCCCGTCGTCCGTTACGTACACCTCGCCATGTTGGAACGGCGACATGGTGCCCGGGTCCACGTTGAGATAGGGATCCAGCTTCTGTAGTTTCACATGGTAACCGCGACGCTGCAAGAGCATAGCCACCGAAGCCGCAGTCAGGCCTTTGCCAAGGGAGGATACCACTCCGCCTGTCACGAAAATGTGCTTGGTCATCTTCTTCATCTTCTCCTTACCGATCGAACGGCAGCTCCGGGTTTACGGACTCGTGGCGGTGCTTGTCTCCCTGTCCTTCCACGCTCAGCGGATACTCACCCGAGAAACACGCCTTGCAGTAGTTCTGCGCATTCTCGAACGGCGAGAGCAAGCCCTCCTCGCTCAGATATCCCAACGAGTCTGCGCCAATAAATTTCTGGATATCCTCAACACTCCGCCCCCCTGCAATCAGCTCTTCACGCGTTGGAAAATCAATGCCGTAGAAACAGGGGTGCGCAACCGGCGGACACGAAATTCTGACGTGCACTTCCGTGGCCCCGGCGCTGCGGAGCCATGCCACGCGGTGCTGCACGGTTGTCCCCCGCACAATCGAGTCGTCCACAACGACAACGCGTTTCCCTTTAACCACCTCGGGCAGTACCGCCAACTTCATATCCACCCCCATCGACCGCTGCTCGGGCTGGGGCATGATGAACGTGCGTCCGATGTAGTGGTTGCGAATGAAGCCGAAATCAAAGGGTATCCCGCTCGCGCGCGAATAGCCCAACGCCGCCGAGTTGCCGCTGTCGGGAACAGGGATCACGATGTCCGCCTCAACGGGGTACTCCCGCGCCAGGCAGGCGCCGTATTGCACGCGGACCTCGTGGACGTTGCGTCCGAACACCACGCTGTCCG
>JAOZSS010000057.1 GCA_029939545.1 Kiritimatiellia bacterium
GGAACCCCGCATGGCGAAAAATTTGAACCAGAAGACGGCGGATAGCCAGACGCTGGGAATGGGCGGGGCTTTCACAGCCGTGGCGGATGATGCCACTGCGGCGTCATGGAATCCAGGGGGCTTGATTCAGCTGGAGCGTCCCGAGGCATCCTTCGTTACGCGTCTGAGCTACGAAGAAGACCGGCACCACTCGGGAGACGATGATTTTCTCGTCGATCGGGATAGTTTTGACGGTATGGGGTTGAACTACTTGAGTGTCGTTTATCCTTTTCGCTTCTTGAGTCGCAACTGGGTTGTGTCGTTGAACTACCAGGAGGCCTATGACTTCACTCGACGGTTCTCGGCGAGCCAGATGGCTCAATCGTCGAGTCAACACGAGGAGGCCGATTCGACCGTCTACTATGACACACAACACGATCATCTTTCCGAGGCTCACGACGACGGGTCTGTGGATGTCGACATCGTTACAGAGTTACGGACACGGTCGAGCAGCGCACTTCGCCAGTTGCTCTCCTCCGAACTGATCTCATCACTTTCCTTTGAGCAGGAGGGGTTGATCGATGCGATATCTCCCGCCGTGGCGCTTGAGGTCACTCCCCGGGTATCCGTTGGCGTAACAGCCAATTTCTACAGGGATGACTTTCGGGGTCAGACCCCGATTCAATCCCGGACCACGGCGGCCTATTCTGGCACGTCGGACAGCGATGTGGTGATTGAGACCGACCGAACGACAACCGGGTCCTACACATACACCGGAACCGCACATTTTCCGCCTGCCGGGGGGTTTCCGATTGGGATTGATGTGGATTTTGAAGGCTCGGGAACAGTAGATGAGTTCTCGGAGACAACGACGAGCACAAGGCAGGATCAGCTTGCCTTCGAAGGTGAATTGGAAGAGATCAATGACTACCAATCCATAGGTGGTGTCAATGCGACGTTAGGCATTATGTGTGCCCTGTCACGCCGCCTCGGGTTCGGGTTCGTGGTTGATACGCCGTGGGACGCCGAGGGGAGCCAGACACGGACTGTGAGGAACACGGTGCTCACCTACGATCTTCCGGGGCAGGAACTGTTGGATCAAACGACGTCCGAGGTGTCAGAGACGGGTGATGTGGTATTTCATTTTCCTCTCTACTGGGCTGCCGGCATGGTGATGCGTTGGAACAACCGTTTCCACACAACACTGGACGTCAGCCAAACACTTTGGTCCGATTTCTGGTACCAGGTATCGGGTGCAGGCCGCGTGAATCCGCTCGACGGAACTCCAGATGGCGAGCACCCCATCAGGGACTGCTGGGGTGCACGGGCCGGTGCCGAGTATCTGTGGGTGCTGGCGGAGACCTGAGCGGCGAGTCCGAGAGTCGCACGTGGCTTGAGGGCAGACGCCTGCATCTTGAGCCTTGCCACACTCCCGTCCTGTTCGTGATTGGCGGTTCGGACAAGACACTGGACGCCGAGATGGCCGCGTACTTTCCTCATATCCGTGAGGTCCTTGAAGTCTTCTCCGGCACCGTTGTGAGCGGGGGTACGGCTTCGGGAATCCCCGGGCTAGTCGGAGACGCCACGCGGGCACTCCGGAATCAGGGGGCTTGTCACTATGACCTGGTGACTTATCTGCCGCAGAAGTTGCCTCTCGGTGCAGAAGGGCATGACAGCTACAGAACGGTGGGGCGTACCCCTGGCCTCGACTTCTCCGAAAGCCAGTTCATTGCCGCATGGATTGATCTGTTGCTCGGCGGCATCGATCCTCACAGCATCCTGGCTCTTGGCATCAACGGTGGAGCCATTGCCCATTTTGAATACCGACTAGCACTCGCCCTTGGTGCGCAGCTTGCAGTAGTGCGCGATAGCGGGCGTGCCGTCGACGCGCTCCTGGATGATCCCGAGTGGCGTAACCATCGACGTCTTACAGTCATTTCGAACGATGGTATGGCTGCTTGGGTGAAGGGACAGCGGTGAAACGGCCGACTGTTCGGCCCTTCTCTGTGAATACTCCGCGCGGGCCGCGCCTTCATCACGTATTCTTGTTTCCCACAAACCCCTCCAGCGCCCCTGGGAAGGGGCAGTCTTGGCAGTCGGCCCCATGGACGAGGCAGAAGTCGTGGAATATCTGGAGGAGGCCCTGGCGCCGCAGGCCGGTGCGGTGGAGCGCGGGATTGTGGTCGCGTCCCAGCAGGGCGTGAGCGGTTTGGCGGGTGAGGGCGTTGCTCGCTTCTGTCGGCAGGTGGGTCAGCAGGGCGCGGATGTCGTGTCCCGTGGCGGCGAGGAATGGGACCAGGATGTTGATGACAATGGTATTCAGGCGGCTGTCGCCGATGAGGGCGATCGTGGCATCGACCGGCCGGCGGCCCCAGCTCAGCCGGTGTTCCCAGAAAGCAGGCGCGGGTGTATCCGTGAGCAGGCCCGCGGCGGCGGGAAACCATCGTTCCGGGGTGGCGGCGTCGAGACCGGTAAGGGCATCATGGAATGAACGCTTGCCGGCAAAGATGCCGGCCGCCGCCGCGAGGCGACGCGCCGGGTGGTTCTGGGGGCGCAGACCGGAGAGCGTCCATTCATCGGAGGCCATAACGCGCGACGACCATGCATCCTGTACACGCCACCAGCGGTTCCACAGGGCACGGACGAAGCGCGCGGCTTCATTGTCCCACTGTGGTTGTGGTGCCGAGGGCAGGAGCCCGGCCACGCCCATGAGCAGGGCGTAGGCCTCGCGCGGTTTGCCGGCACAGCACTCGATCAACGCCTCGTGGGTGAGCGCACCGGCAAGCGTGCGGAAGGCGCGGCGGTTGTGCTTATAGCCGAGCGCGGTCATGACCTCTTCGTACAGCACCTGTTCCGGGCCGCGCTGCCGGATGTTCTCGCTCATGCGCAGGGCTTTGACGCGCAGCCGCTCCTCGCCGGCGGCGTCCAGCACGGCGCCCATGATATCCGGGTCGCGTCCGGCCAGCACGCGTCCACACGGCGGTCGTTTGCGCGAGACCGATGCGTAGGGATAGGCGGTCAGGTCGAGACAGTCGAAGCTGAAGGTCGGAACAGCGCTGACCGCATCGCGCAGGGCGATCTGGACCGCTTTGTTGGGCAGGCCGGAAGGGCGCCGCTCCGGAAACCAGGTGATGTGGGCAACGACGTTACGGTAGTCCGGGTTGTCGGTGTGACCGTGGTGGCCCCAGTCGCGCGGGTGGATGTGCACCTCGATATCGCCCTGCACGCGGCGTTGGTCGGGAGCCAGGATGAGCACGGCATCGCGGAAATCCGGTCCGGCTTCCAGGTTCCAGTGGCCCGGCGAAACCACCAGTGCGGCATCCCCCGTACTCGTTTTCAGCCGTTCGGGCCGGTAGCGGTCGTCGGCCCATAAGCACTGCAGGTGCCGTTCGCTGTAGGGGAAGAAGCGTCCCGAGTCCGGTGTTTCCCGTACTCCTGCCACCGGCGGCTCGAGCATATCGGTGTACCGCGCCGCACCCGCAAACTGTGCCCCAAACTTGCCTGTTTTGCTCATATCACTTACCACCGCGCGGCCGTCGTTTTTCTCTTTGCCTGCACCCTTGACGGAGTGGCGCGGACATCAGCATAATACGGGTTCACGAGGGAGAGTCAATCCAGAGCGGCTGCATGATCGTAGATGTAAAGAACCTGACCAAACGCTACCCCGGCAAAACAGCCGTGGATGATATCAGCTTCGACGTCCAGCCGAGCGAGATCGTCGGGTTCCTGGGCCCCAATGGCGCCGGTAAAACCACCACCATGCAGATCCTGGCCGGGTATCTGCCTGCCACCGGCGGCAGCGTTGAAGTGGCGGGCTATGACGTGTTTAAACAGTCGATCGAAGTGCGGCGCCGGATTGGGTACCTGCCCGAGAACGTTCCGCTTTATACAGACATGCGCGTCACGGAGTATCTCAAGTTTCGGGGCCGTCTGAAGGGGCTGGGCGGAGCGCGTTTGCGTGCCCGGCTGGATGCGGTGTTTGCTTCGTGCGGATTGACCGAGGTGCATCGACAGATCATTGGCAGTTTGTCGCGTGGCTTCCGGCAGCGCGTCGGTCTGGCCGATAGCCTGCTGTCCGAGCCGGAGCTGTTGATCCTGGATGAACCGACTGTCGGGCTCGACCCCAACCAGATTCGACAGATCCGCAACCTGATTCGCGGGCTGGGCGAGCGGCACACGGTGCTGCTGGCCAGTCACATTCTGCACGAGGTGGAGATGGTGTGTAACCGCGTGCTGATCATCAACCAGGGCCGCATTGTGGCTTCCGACACACCCGGTAAGCTGGTAGGATTGTTACGCGGCAACCGCCGTGTTTCAGCGCGGATTCGGGGAGGCACCCCGCAGACTGTACAACGCCTGCTGGAGGCGATTCCGGCGGTGGTGCACGCGAGCTGCGAACCGCAAGGTGTATGGCTGCAGTGCTATTGCGAAAGCAAGAAGGAAGACGACATAGCCGAAGATGTCTTTCGTGTCGTGGCCACCAACGGCTGGTGCCTGCACGAGCTGCACGAAGAGCGCCGCAACCTGGAGGACGTGTTTGCGGAGGTCACGGGCGAGGAGAACGGTAACGGGGGGGGCCACAGATGAAGAATTTCTTCACCATCTGGTTTCGCGAACTTTCCGCGTGTTTCCTGTCGCCCGTGGCGTACGTGCTGATGGTGGTGTTCCTAGCGGTGTCGTCGGGCACGTTCCTGCTCGAAGTCACGCAGACCCCGGTGCTCGAACAGCCGCTTACGGTGGCGCTGTTCGAGGCCATTGTCGTCTGGCTGACGATTCTCGTGACCGTGGTCAGTATGCGCCTCTTTGCCGAGGAGAAACGTTCGGGAACACTGGAGACGCTGATGACCGTGCCGGTGACCGAGGAGCAGATTGTCCTCGGTAAGTATGCCGGTGCCCTGTCGTTTCTGATCCTGGTGACTTTTCCGATTGCCATCACGCTCTTGCTGTTGGTGGCCGTGAGTCCCTCTGTCCAGCTCGCCGACTTGGATACGGGAGCGCTCCTGACTGGCGGTGCGATCCTGATCCTGGTGTCATCACTGCTCGTGTCGGTGGGCCTGCTGGTTTCGCTCCTGACCCGCAACCAGGTGATTGCCGCGATCTGCTGTTTCTGCGCGGTCTGGGGGGTGTTGCTCTTTGGTTGGATTGTGACCCTGGCCACAGGCGGTGCCGTGCAGGTGACCATGATCACGGTTACGGATCATATCCGGGACTTCTCCCGCGGTATGGTGGATACGCGTCCGCTGGTGCTGTACGTTACGGGAACGGCGCTCTTCCTTTTTGCGTCCGTGCGTGTGCTTGAGTCAAGGCGGTGGAGATAGCGGCTATGGCGAATGGAAAGGAAGCAAGCCGGAGCATATGGAAGCATCGCGGGCGCCGCTTTGCGACCGGGCTCAACGTGCTGATCTCGCTGGTGCTGGCCATTGCCGCGACCGTGATCATCAACATTATGGCCATGCGTTACTATGCGCGCTGGGACTTGAGTCGGCACCACTACTATCGGCTGTCCGATAAATCCGTTCAGTTTCTGGAGTCGTTGGAAGGAACGGTCCGCGGCGTCGTGTTCTTCCAGCAGGGACACCGGCACTACGAGGATGTGAAGGCCTTGCTCAAGGAGTTTGAGTACACCGCCTCCAAGAACCCGGAGCTGGACCTGCATGTCGAGTTCATCGATCCGGACCGTGACCTGGCGCGTGTTCGCGCGCTGGCCGCAGACTACGATGTCGACGACCCGAACGTTGTGGTGTTTGACTGCGCCGGCCGACGGCGCTACGTGGAGGTGGATGACATTGTCACCTACGAGGCGCGTGTCGAGGAGGGCCGGATCATCAAGGATCTGGTCAGCTTCCATGGTGAACAGGCGTTTGCTTCTGCCATCCACGCGGTGGTGCAGCCCGAGAAGCCGGTGATCTACTTCCTGGGCGGCCATGGTGAGCGGGATGTGGTCGACTACAACCCCGCAACCGGCTACTCCACGCTGGCGCGCGCGCTTCGGCGCGATAACCTGGAGGTGAAGCGCCTGATACCGGCCGCCTCCGGTGGTATTCCGGCCGATTGCGGCGTGCTGGTTGTGGCCGGTCCCTCCAAGCGGCTCTCGCGTGAGGAAGTCGAGCTGATTGAGGACTATCTCAACCGCAACGGCCGCGCGCTGTTCCTGTTGGATCCCTATGTCGAGACCGGGCTCGACACACTCCTCGAAAAGTGGGGCATACGGGTGACCCGCGACGTGGTGGTCGGCATGACACTCACGGGCCGGGAGCTGGTAGTCTCGAACTACGGCGAGCACCCCATCACACGCAACCTGCGCAATGTGCAGACCATGTTTTATCTCCCGCGCATGTTGCAGCCGGTGTCCGAGCTGAACGGCGGAATCGACCAGGTCGACCGGCCATCCGTGACGGTCCTGGCCAGCAACAGCGATAAGGGCTGGGCTGAGGCCGATCCCGAGATGCGTCCGCCGCGGTTCGACGCATCGGCGGATCAGCGCGGACCCGTGCCGCTGGCGCTTGCATCGGAGCGTGGGAACGTGGCTGGGCTCGACATGGAGATCAAGCCCACCCGTATCGTCGCAATAGGCGATTCGTACTTTGTCTCCAACGCCTCGCTCAAAACCGGCGTAGGTGGCAACATCGACTTCTTTATGAGCGCGGTCAATTGGCTGCTCGAGCGCGAAGCGCTCATGGCTATCTCGCCGCGTGACCCATTCCGCGTGGAGCTGTCGCTGGACCGCAAGCGTGTCCGGCTGCTCTTCCTCCTTGCGGTGGTCGCTGTGCCCGGCATGGTTGTATTGACCGGCGGGATGATCTGGTGGAAGCGCCGTCGATGAGCTACCGAACCACACTGGCGCTGTTGGTGATCGTCTGCATCCTGGGCGTTGCCCTATGGCTGATACAGCACAACGTTGAGCCGACGGCTCGGCGGCTGGCGCTGGAGGAGAGCGTACTGGATATCGACCTGCTACATGTTGATTCACTGGTGGTGCAGCATGACGACGAGGAGATTGAGGTCGAGCGGCGCGGTACCGGGTGGTGGATCGTGCGGCCGATCGAGGCGCGCGCCGACGAGGCCAAGATCGGGCGTCTCCTGAATTCCTCGGAAGCCCTGGTGTGCGTTGAGACCATCACGCGCGAGCAGCGTCAGCACCGTGCACTCAGCTTGGGCGACTACGGCCTTGACCTTCCCCATACCTCGGTAACCTACCGCACCCCGCTCGGCACGCGCCGCCTGCTGATCGGGCATGATGCGCGCTTGGGAAGGCAAACGTATGTACGGATTGATGCGGAATCGGATGTAATGTTGGCGGAGGGTGAGCTGCGCGAAGCACTACCCGAGTCGCTCGAGTTGCTGCGCGATCGCGCGCTTCTACATGGACAGGCGGCACGAGTGACGCGACTGGAGATCGAACGACCGGATGGCGGGTTCGTGCAACTGCTTCGGGGGGCAGAGGGCTGGGCGCTACAGCAGCCCTTACGCGAGCCGGCCGATGCGGTAGTGGTGAATGCCTTGTTGGACGCGTTGTTTACCGCTCGCATTGAACAGTTTGTGTGGGACCCACCGGTTGGCGTGTCGCCCGTGGCGGCAGACGCATCGCCGGTAGTGGATGCTCCTGCGGCACCGGTCGAGTCTTACGGCTTGGCCTCCGATACCGCGACTGCACGACTGCGCGTATGGTTGGCCGACGACGACCTCGGCCACGAGTTGACCTTCGGGAAGGCCGTGGAAGCCGAGCGCAGCGCCGTGTATGCCATGTTCACCGAAAGCGGGTCGGTCTTCACGCTCGATGCGGGCCTGCTTGAGAAGTGTCAGCTGCCGGTTGACGATCTGCGCAGTCGGACCCTGGTGCGGCTCGATCCGGGGCAGATTCGCTACTTGGCCGTGCAGCAGGGCGATCAAAAGCTGGCTCTCGGATACACGCCGGATGGTGGCTGGTCAATTCTCGAGCCGATTCAGTGGCCGGCCGACCGGGAAACCGTGGCGGGTGTGCTTCGTAGGCTTACGGGGGCCAGGATCCAGTCGTTCGTCGACGCACCAACGAATCCGCCGCCGGCTGCCGAAGACATAGCGGCCTTGCATGTCACGCTGGATACAGTCTATCCGCCGTCGGCAGGAGGTGGGGGGGGTGAGGGGGGCGCGTCCACGATGGTCAGAGGAGATCGGGATGTAGGCCGGTGTGAGCTCGTCGCGGTAGAGAATGGGGCGGATGACCAGATGCTGGTAAAGATTACCGGGCGACCAGGTCGCTTCCACGTCCGGCGTGATGCGCTGGTATTCCTTCCCGGAGCCGCCGCCTTGCCATTTGCTTTCTTCGACCGAACCGTTCTCGCTGTATCACCCGACAGTGTGCAACGCATCGTGGTGCACCATGAGGATGAAGAACAGATCCTTGAACGCAATACGGAGGGCACCTGGACAACGCCGGAAGGCGTCGCGGGGCAGCCGGATGCGCTGGTGTTGTCGGATGTTCTCTTCTGTGTCTCCAACCTTCGGGCCATACGAGTGGCGGATCAGCATCCCAAGGAGCTGGCCGCCTACGGGCTGGACCAGACCGATGCGTCGCTCACAATCGGCCTTACCGGCAGCGACGCCATTCAGAAGACGATTCTGATCGGAGCGGCGGCGGACGACACGGGCCGTTATGCGATGATCCAAGGACAGGAGGTCGTGTTCGTTCTGGGCCAGACCGTGGTGGACAGTCTCCTGCGTGACCTGACCAGCGAGGCGGAAGAATCCAGAAATGAGCCGTAAGCATCCTTTTTCGGTGCGACACTTGGTGCGCTATGCCATGCAAGGCACCGCGCTGGGGTTGGTGGTTACGGCGCTCATCATGTTGTTTACGTCGGACCGCGAGACCTTCACCCAACTTCGCGATTTCCCACTTTATTATCTTCCCATCATGTTGGCCATGGTTTGTGTGGCATGGGCTTGTGCGGGAACGCGCTTGTGGTTGATCTCCCGTGCCATGGGCTATGGGTTCCGATACCGGGACATGCTGATGATGGGGCTGGCGTCGGAGTTCGGTGTGTCGGCCTCGCCGGCCGGCGTCGGGGGTGCGGCCGTGCGCATGGGCTACCTGCATCGCGCTGGGGTGCCGATGCATTCTGCACTTACCATCTTTGCGGCCGACTCGGTTCTCGACACGGTCTTCTTCTTTCTTTTGAGCCCGGTAACGATTGTGATCATGGTGCGTGACCCTTCGTGGTGGGGCATCGCCCGCGGCGGGTTGCATATTGGGCCGGACACGCCGATCCTGTTGGCTAGCCTCTGTCTGGCCACCTTGCTCGCCATCAGGTTCTGGACCGAAATCATGCGTGTAATTGATCGTATGGTTGTGCGGTTGCCGGGGAGCAGACGGTTCCGTCTCCCTGCGCGGTGGCGTCACCTACAGCACATGACGAGGCGGACGGTGCATCGCGCTTGGACGGGTACGCATTTTCTCGTGCGGTCGCGGCGCTGGGTGCTGCTGGCCAGTCTGGTCCTGTCCGGCACCCAGTGGGTCTGTCGCTACGGCATCCTGCCGCTCATCCTGCTCGCGTTTCACGCGGCGCGTAACCCCGTGCCGCTCCTGTTGCTGCAGGGATTCTTCTTTGCGTTGGCACTTGTGCTCGTGCTGCCGGGCGGCGGTGGCGGAATCGAGTTGCTGACGACCGCCGTTCTGCGCTACTTCGTTCCGATGAGCCTCGTGGGGGTTGTGGTGCTGCTCTGGCGCGTCTTCACGTACTACCTCTACCTGCTGGTTGGAGGGGTTGTGTTTGCCAAGTCATGCTACCGCCACATGCCCCTGACCATCCTCGAAGACCATCACGATGACCTGATGGAACACATGGACCGGGTGCATGGGTAATAAGCGGGCCGCAATACGACCGAAAGGTCTTGCCTCAATACGCCTGCTGCACGAAATGCTCAAGGATGTACGCCATCGATTTTTCGAGGCTGGGCAGGATCTTGGTGCAGAACTTCACCATCCAGGGGTTGCACTCCTTGAATTCGAAAGGACTGAAGCCGACCACGAACTTGCCCAGGTCGTGCGAGGCATAGAAGACCTCCATGGCGGTGCCGATCGAAGGCTTGTTGTAGTTGACCAGGATGATATCCGCATCGCGCACATCCTGCAGGTCGAACTCGACGATTTCGTTCGCACTGTCGACTTCGCGGTCCTTGAAGTTGCGGCGCATCGGGTCAAGCATGAGGAAGCGGCGACCGAGCGTTTCGTGGGCGAGTTGGCGCCATTCGCGTGCCGTGCCCTCATGCTCGTCCATGATCGGTCCGCACAGATAGATTTTTCGCATACCTGAATCCATTGACTCTCTCCTTATGCTTCCAAGGCCCTGCACAACGACAGCAGGAAATCCCGATTGTCCGCGGAGGCATAACGCATTGTGCCTCCCATTCTGTTAAAGGTCTTGCAGTATCGCAGATAGTAGGCCGGATTGTCCATCGGAGGTTCCCCGTTCATCTGCCAGTCCCACGTCGACTCGGCCAAGTCCACTACGGCAATGAAGTGATCATCGATATGGCCGCCAGCCTGGCGCGCCACGTTCTGGGCCATGGACAGTGCCTTCTCGAAGATCATGGGCGACATAATGGCGGAGCCGACCGAGAGATAGACGCCGCCATCTATACGCGTCACCGAATCGGCGAAACGCAGGTAGTCCCGCTGGGCGGTGCGGCCGATCGCCGGGCCGTGGTTCATGGGGTGGTTGTAGATGATGTCGTGCCCGAACATCGGGTGGCCGGTGAAGGGGATACCGAGCCGGACCGCAGCGGCCTGGGCGCTGTATTGTTTGAACGGGTGAGGGATCTCTATGCGGCCGGGTGTGAGATCAAAATCGCGTACGGCGGCCAGCAGGTCCGCAGCGCCCGCGGCGCGATCGGGATACTGGTCCGCGTCCGCGGCGGCGGCGAGGAGAGTGTCCGCCGCGGGAATGTCCAGGCCTCCGTTTTCGATCATGGCACCGACAGATTCTCCGTAGCCGCGTCCCTCCCAGGCACCGACGCGCAGGGCGAGGTTGATGAAGCGACCCGTTTCTTCCCAGATACCGAACTGGCCCGCGTCCACGTAGGCGCGCACGTCTTCGCTGGTCTGGCCCTGGAACGCAAATTCCCAGTCGTGGATGATTCCGGCACCATTCGTGGCCAGGTGGGTCACCCAGCCCTGTTTCATCAGGTGAATGAGAGTCGGGCCGAGGCCGTTCTTGATCGTGTGGGCGCCGAAGGCAAGGATGACGGATCGCCCGTCGTCACGTGCTGAACGGATCCGGTCGGTGGTTTCGGCAACTACGGCAGCGCTTGCTTTCGAGAGGGGGTTGGGGGCGGCGTCTACCGGAACGTGGTCGCGCTCGATATTCAGCTTGTTGGTGCGCTCGGCAAGGGGAAGCACTCGGAGTTTCTGGCGATCGAACTCGGGATATGTCATCGGTTGGATCTCCCTCTCTCAAACCCATGATGGGGCGACAGTGGCGGAAATACAAGCGTTTCCAGAAGTCGGAAGCCAGATATCGGAGGTCGGAACTTCCGCCCCCGATATCCAGGTCCGTGCTTTGGACGTCAGCCTTTGATCGTGCCGTCGACGCCGATGGTGACCTCTTCAAAGATGAGATCCGGCCGGCCGCTTTCGGCTACGGCCTGCTCGACAATCTGAGTCAGTCCGCCACAGCAGGGAACCTCCATGCGCAAGACGATAACCTTCGGAATGGTCTTGTCCTGGAGGATGGCTGCCAGCTTGCCGACGTACGGCTCGGTACGGTCCAGCTTAGGGCAGGCCACCACCACACCGCGACCACGGATGTAGCGCCAATGTGTATCGGCCGAAGCAATCGGGGCACATGTGCTGACTACCACGAGTTCTTTGTTCACAAAGAACGGCGCACCCGGCGAGACCAGGTGAAGCTGAACCGGCCATTGCTGCAGGTCTGACTTGATCACCTGTCCGGGCAGCCCGACACTGGCAACCGTCGGTTCAGCCGTGGCCTCGGGCTGAGCCATGCGCATCCGTGTGCCCGGGCATCCGCCGCCGTGAGCGAGGGGGGGAGGCGGTTCCGGCTTGGCGGCGTGGCGTTCCGCCGCAGCGCGCATCCGGTCTACGGCGGCCTGGCCGCTGCTCTCCAGCAGATGCGCTTCCACCGCCTGTGCGTCAAAGGCATCGCACTCGCGCTCTTCAATCGTCAGGGCTCCGGTCGGACAGTCGCCCATGCAGTCGCCAAAGCCGTCGCAAAGCAGGTCTTTTACGATCTTCGCTTTGCCGTCGATCAGTTTCAGGGCTCCTTCAGCGCAAGCCGTGATGCAATTGCCACAGCCGTTACATAGATCCTCATCAATCTTGATGATCTTGCGTTTCATGGTCTCGTCTCCTTTGACGGGTGTAACCGGTCTTCCGCTCTCACTCATGCGACTAAGCGCCTCCCATTTTCAGCGTCTGGCTATCCGCCGTCTTCTGGTTCAAATTTTTCGCCATGC
>JAOZSS010000058.1 GCA_029939545.1 Kiritimatiellia bacterium
GTGGACGGTCTGACCCGCGCCTACGAGGCGGGTTGTGATGACGTCGGCATCGGCGCGCTCTTCGGGCTGTATGACTGGCGGTTCGAGGTGCTCGGACTGGTGACCCATTCGCGCTACCTGGGCGACCGGTTCGGTTGCGGTCCCCACACGATCAGCTTCCCGCGGATCCGACCGGCCCACGGCGTGGAGATGGATGAGCAGCACACGGTCAGCGACCGCGACTTCAAGCGGCTGGTCGCCATTCTGCGTCTGGCCGTACCGTACACGGGCATGATTCTGACCGCCCGCGAGCCGGCCGAGATCCGGCGCGAGGTGATGGAGTTCGGCGTCTCGCAGATCGACGCCGGTACCCGCATTGAGCTGGCGGGTTACACGAAAAAGGGTGAGCAGGAGCTGAACAAAGAGCAGTTCCAGATTGGCGACATGCGTTCGCTCGACGAGATCATGCAGGATTTGATGCAGCACGACTATATCCCCAGCTTCTGCACCTCCTGCTACCGGCAGGGACGCACCGGCGAGCAGTTCATGGAGTTTGCGGTGCCGGGCTTCATCGAGAATTTCTGTACCCCCAACGCTATCCTCACACTGGCCGAGTATCTCGAGGATTATGGATCGGCCGAAACGAAAGCCGCCGGGATCGGGATAATCGAGAAAGAGATGGCCGGAATGGCAGACGGCGTTATGCGTCAGCAAGTGGCCGAGCGCGTGGAGGCCATTCGGGCGGACACGGTTAGGGATGTGTATTACTAGGGATACGGGATGCGGGAGCTACTCGATAGACTGGTTGCAGGTGAGATGACGACGCCGGAGGAGTGGCGGGCGTTGTTGGATTGCTCTGCGCCGGAAGTGCGGCAGGCGCTCTATGAGGCGGCTTACCGGGTTAAGCTCGACACGGTCGGGCCGACGGTCTATTTCCGCGGCATTGTCGAGTTGAGCAACATGTGCAGCAAGGACTGCTATTACTGCGGCATCCGGCGCAGCAACACGAATGTCGAGCGCTACCAGATGTCGGAAGAGGAGATCTTGCGCGATGCGCTCTGGGCGCATGAGCACAAGTACGGGTCGATCGTTTTGCAGTCCGGTGAGCGCCAGGACGCGCAGTTCGTCGAGCAGATCGAACGCATTCTCCGTCGCATCAAGGAGGCGTCGGGTGGCGAGCTGGGCATCACGCTCTCGCTGGGTGAACAGAGCGAAGCCGTCTACCGCGCCTGGTTCGAGGCGGGGGCGCATCGTTATCTTTTGCGGATTGAAACCACGAACCCCGACCTGTATCGCGCCCTGCACCCGGAGTCACACACCTTCGATGCACGCGTGGCCTGCCTCGATACGCTGCGCCGGGTGGGTTACCAGGTTGGGACGGGTGTGATGATCGGCCTGCCGGGTCAGACATCCGAGGACTTGGCCAACGACATCGCCTTCTTCCGCGACCGTGACATCGACATGATCGGCATGGGCCCGTACGTGCTGCATAGCGAGACGCCGCTGGCCGACGGACTCGACTCGATCGATCCCGAAACCCAGCTCGAGCTGGGACTCAAGATGATTGCCGTCACGCGGCTGGTGTTGCGGGATGTGAATATCGCCGCCACGACCGCGCTGCAGGCGCTCAACCCGATCGGGCGTGAGATGGGGCTACAGGCGGGGGCCAACATTATTATGCCGAACCTGACCGATACGCCGTATCGCAAGTCGTACCAGCTTTACGAGGGCAAGCCGTGCCTCGACGAGGACTCGACCCTGTGTCGCGGCTGTCTGCAGAAGCGGGTGGCCGGCATCGGCGAGACGATCGGGCTGGGCGAGTGGGGCGACTCCCCGCATTTTCTGAAACGCATCCACGTGAGTAGGGGTGAGGAGCGGTAGGATGCAGACCACACCCAAAGGGCTTCGGTTGCACATCGGACTCTATGGCCGACGGAATGTCGGCAAGTCGTCGCTGCTGAACGCCGTGACCGGGCAGGAGGTGGCGATTGTCTCCGACGTAGCCGGGACCACCACCGATCCGGTTGAGAAGGCCATGGAGCTACTCCCGATCGGGCCGGTGCTCTTCATCGATACGGCCGGCGTGGATGATGTGGGCGCTCTTGGCCAGAAACGGATCGAGAAAACGCGCCATGCTATCAAGCGGACTGATGTGGCCGTGCTGGTTGCCGAGGGCGAATCGTGGGGCGATTTCGAAGAGGAGCTTCTTCAATCTTTTGATACCGCAGCGGTCACGGCCATCGTCGTGTTTAATAAGGTGGACCGGTCCACGCCAGCCCGGGAAAGGGTTGTGGCCCTGCGCGAGAACGGTCGGCAGGTGGTGGAGATGGTCGCTTCCGAGCGTCGCGGCGTGGCGGAGTTCAAGCAAGCGTTGTTGAACGTGGTTCCCGAGAGTTTTCTTGAGCCGCCACCGATTGTGGGCGACCTCGTGTCGCCGGGCGAGATGGTCGTGCTTGTGGTGCCGATCGACCTGGAAGCGCCGAAAGGGCGGCTGATTCTTCCGCAGGTGCAGACGATGCGCGATATCCTGGATAGCGACGCCTATTGCGCTGTTCTCAAGGAGAGCGAGTTGCAGAGCTGCCTGGATAACCTACGGCGACCCCCGGCACTCCTTGTGACCGACTCGCAGGCGTTCCTGGAGGTGGGGCGCGACACGCCGCAAGAGGTGCCGATGACCTCGTTCTCCATTCTCTTCGCGCGTTTCAAAGGGGATCTGCCGACCTTTGCGGAAGGCGCCGCCGCCATCGATAGGTTGCAGGTGGGAGACCGGGTTCTCGTTGCCGAAGCGTGTACGCATCATCCTGTCGGGGGAGACATCGGGCGGGAGAAGATCCCGGCCTGGCTCAACCAGCATGTGGGAGGTGAATTGGTGTTCGATGTCGTCAGTGGGCAGGACTTCCCCGACGACGTCACGCCCTACAAGCTGGTGGTCCATTGCGGATCCTGCACGTTCAATCGCAGGCAGCTTCTGTCGCGGATCGTACAGTGTTGCCAAGCCGGTGTACCGGTGACCAACTACGGGGTGGCGATTGCGTTTTCGCTGGGCATGCTGGAGCGGGCCCTGGGTCCGTTTCCCGATGCGCTGGCGAGGTTGGAGGGGTAGAGAGTGTGCGGCTTTCCATTGAGCTATCTGTGTGTTGTGACTTCTTTCACAAAAAGGTGGACAACAACACCGTGATTAGATATGTTGCTCTGTGAATTGTATCACAGACGGTCCCAAAGGGCCTTTGTTCAGGGCTTGAAATAGCAAAGGAGGCAGCTATGGCGGCGTCTGGTAAGACAATTGAGCGTTTGAGTGTGTACCGGCGACTGTTGAGTATGCGTACGTTCTCGGAGGAGGATTACGTGTACTCGCACGAGTTGGCCCGAATGGTGTCGGGAACGGCGGCGCAGGTGCGGCGCGACCTGATGGCGATTGGGGTCACGGGGCATTCGAAACGGGGCTACCGGATTGGGCCGTTGGTCGAGGAGATCGGCACGCTCTTGGATGATCCGGAGGGGACGCGGATTGTATTGGTGGGTGCCGGCGACCTGGGTCGCGCGGTACTCGGGTTCATGAAGGGGCGTTCGAGCGCGCTGACGATTGTGGGGGCGTTCGATAGTGACCCGGCGAAGGCCGGCCGCGTGGTGCACGGGTATCGCTGCCGGTCGATGGACGAGATCGAGGGTGTGATCGCGGCCGAGAGGGCTCAGGTGGCCATCCTGGCGACGCCGGCGGACGGGGCTCAGGAGGTATGCGACAGGTTGGTGGAGGCAGGCGTACGTGGCATCGTGAATTTCGCGCCCGCGCCGTTGATTGTGCCTGAAGCGGTGTGGGTTGAGCGCGTGGACATTGCGACGGCCCTGGAGAAGGTCGCCTGCCTGATTCGTGGAGTTGACGAGACAACGATGTAGAGAGGTCTAGAGGAGAGCATGATGAGTGACAACGCTACCGTATTAATTGTGGATGACGATCCGGATCTGCTGCAGACGTACGAGCTGGTCGTCGGAGCAGCGGGCTACCGGGTTCTGACAGCCCCCGACAGCGTGCAGGCAGAGGCCATCGCCAAGGCGGAACAGCCGGACCTGATCCTGATGGATGTTGTGATGGAGGAGGTGGATGCAGGCCTGGTGTTTGCCGAGCGCTTCGCCGCGACCTATCCCATGATCCTGTTGTCGTCGATTGCCGACGCTTCAGTGAAGGTGTTCGACATTCACGAGCTGCCCGTGAAAGCCATTTTGCAGAAACCGATTGAGCCGCAGGCCCTGCGTAACGCCATTCGCACGGCCATCGAGGCCTGAAGCCCAGGAGACCATCAAGATGACTACCACCTGTTGCGAACGTTGCGAACGTGACACCCTTATCGATGACATGCCGGAAGCCCGGCAGGCGCTCGAAACCTATCTCGACGGCCTGCCGCTGACGGATAAACCGGAGCGCAACCAGGGCTTCCTGATCCAGTCGCTGCACAAGGCGCAGGCCCTGTTCGGCTACCTGCCCGAGAGTGTTCAGCTCTTCGTGGCCAACAAGCTGGGCATCCACCTGTCGCAGGTTTACGGCGTGATCAGCTTCTATTCTTTCTTCACCGATTCGCCGTTGGGCGATTTCCGGATCAACGTCTGCACGGGCACGGCCTGTTTTGTGAAAGGCGCCGGTAAGATCCTGGAAGAGTTCGTCCGCCTGCTCGGAATCGAGGAGGGCGAGACCAGCGGTGACCTGCGCTTCTCGCTGGGCGGTCTGCGTTGCGTTGGGGCATGCAGTCTCGCGCCGGTGGTTATGGTTAATGAGCGCGTGTACGGCAACGTCACGGCCGAGATGGTTCCTGAAATTCTCAACGACTGCGAGTAAACGACGATGAGCACAACCACACCCGTTAAGGACCCGGCGGCCCTGGCAAGCTGGGCCACCGAACAAAAGGCGCAGCAGGACAGCGGCGCCCCCATTCTCATCCGCGTCTCGATGGGTACCTGCGGTATTGCGGCCAAAACAGGCTCGGTGCTGGAGGTCCTGCAGAGCGAGGTGCAGAGCCAGCAGAAAGAAGGACAGATCGAGATCGTCCAGACCGGCTGCATGGGCCTCTGTCACAGTGAGCCGACGATCGAGGTGTATGATCGTCAGACCCGGCAGAGCATCTTCTACGGCAACGTCAAGCCTGAGCACGCCCCCGCCATTGTGCGAGAGGAGTCGTCGCAGGCGTACGGGGTCGATATTCTGACGCAGAACTGGTACCGCCCTGAAGAGGAGAAGGCGGATGTCGCGACCGCCCAGGCGCGCATTGTGCTGCGCAACACGGGCCGGATCAACCCCGAGTCGATTGGCGACTACGTGGGGACGGCGGGCTACACGGCGCTGGCCAAGGCGATCACGTCGATGCAGCCGGACGAGGTGATCCAGACGGTGATTGACGCCGGCCTGCGTGGCCGTGGCGGCGGCGGGTTCCCCACCGGTGTGAAGTGGCAGTTTGCCGCCAATCAGCCCGCAGGCGAAAAATTCGTCATCTGCAACGCCGACGAGGGCGACCCGGGCGCGTTTATGGATCGCGCCGTACTCGAGGGCGACCCGCATGCCGTGCTTGAAGCGATGGCGATTTCCGGCTACGCCATCGGCGCCGCCAAGGGCGTAATCTACATCCGCGCCGAGTATCCGCTCGCCATCGAGCGTCTACAGTGCGCAATCGGCCAGGCCCTTGAGTATGGCCTGCTGGGTGACAATATCCTCGGCAGCGGGTTCGACTTTGATATCGAGATCAAGTACGGCGCCGGCGCCTTTGTCTGCGGTGAAGAGACGGCTTTGATCCACTCGATCGAGGGGCTGCGCGGTGAGCCGATCTACAAGCCGCCGTTCCCGGCCGTCGAAGGACTGTGGAAACGTCCAACCATCGTGAACAACGTGGAAACGCTGGCCAACATCTGCGCGATTGTCCGCCAGGGACCCGAGTGGTTCCGCTCGATCGGCACCGAGAAGTGCCCCGGCACCAAGGTGTTCGCCCTGGCTGGTAAGGTCAAGCGGGTTGGACTGGTCGAGGTGCCGATGGGCACCACGCTACGCGACATCGTCTTCGGCGTGGGGCAGGGCATTGCCAACGATCGTGCCTTCAAGGCGGTCCAGACCGGCGGTCCATCCGGCGGTTGCCTCAAGTCCGACGATCTCGACACCCCGATTGACTACGAGTCGCTGCGCGCCCTGGGTTCGATGATGGGCTCGGGCGGCATGATTGTGATGGACGAGGACGACTGCATGGTCAACGTGGCCAAGTTCTTCCTCGAATTCACACTCGACGAATCCTGCGGCCGTTGCACCCCCTGCCGGGTGGGCAACAAGCGCCTGCACGAGATGCTTGTCAAGGTGTGTGAAGGCAAAGCCGATATGCGTACGCTCGAGAAGCTGCGCCAGCTCTCGGATGTCATCAAGGAAACGTCGCTGTGTGGGCTGGGGCAGACCTCGCCCAATCCGGTACTGTCGACGCTGCGCCAGTTCCGGCGCGAGTATCTCGACCACGTGCTGAACCACATGTGCACGGCTGGGGTTTGCAGTGCGCTGATCAGCTACGAGATCAATGACCGCTGTGTAGGGTGTACGCTTTGTGCCCGCAACTGTCCGGTCAGCTGCATCGACGGCTCGCCCAAGGAGTTGCACACGATCGATAAGGAGCTGTGTATCAAGTGCGGGGTCTGTCAGCAGGTCTGCAAGTTCCACGCCGTGGATAAACACTAAGCGGTATCCCTTCACACGAAGTTTTCTTTAAGGAGAGTGAATCATGGTTAAGCTGAGCATTAACAACCGCGACGTCGAAGTGCCGGAAGGGACGTCGATCCTGGATGCCGCCAGTGAGCTGGGTATCAAGGTTCCGACGCTGTGTCACTTCAAGCTCGACGATTTCGATATCGAGAGCAAGGCTGGCTCCTGCCGCGTCTGCGTAGTGGAGGTGGAAGGGCGCCCGAACCTCGCGCCATCCTGCTGCACACCCGCAACCGACGGCATGAAGGTGAAGACCAACTCGGTGCGCGCCATCAACGCGCGGCGCACGATGTTGGATCTGCTGCTGTCGAACCACCCCAAGGACTGTCTGACCTGTCAGCGCAACCTCGATTGCGACCTGCAGCGCCTGGCTGGGGAGATGGGCCTGCACCGCATCCTGTTCGAGGGCGAGCAGATGGAGCACGAAGTCGACCGCGCCAACGAGTCGATCGTGCGTGATCCCAACAAGTGCATAATGTGTCGTCGCTGCGAGGCCGCCTGCAACGTCATGCAGACGGTAGGCATCCTTTCCGCGGTCGATCGCGGGTTTGACGCCGTCGTCATGCCGACCAACAAGCATTCGCTGGCCGAGACGAAGTGCACCTTCTGCGGCCAATGCGTTCAGGCTTGTCCGACCGGCGCGCTCACGGCTGTCAACCGCAGTTACGACGTATGGCGTGAGCTGAACCACCCGGCCAAGTTCAAGGTGGTCCAGACCGCTCCTGCCGTGCGCGTGGCGCTGGGTGAGGCCTTCGGCCAGGAGCCGGGCAGCGTCTCGACCGGCAAGATGGTGGCCGCCTTGCGCAAACTCGGGTTCGACCGCGTGTTCGATACCGATTTCGCAGCCGACCTGACGATCATGGAGGAGACCACCGAGCTGATCGGCCGCCTGACGTCGGGCGAGAACCTGCCGATTCTGACCTCCTGCTGTCCGGGCTGGGTCAAGTTCTTCGAGCACCAGTTCCCCGACCTGATCAACATTCCGTCGACCGCGAAGTCGCCGCAGCAGATGTTCGGTGCCATCGCCAAGACCTACTACGCCGAGAAGGCCGACATTGCGCCGGACAACATGCTGGTGGCATCGGTCATGCCCTGTCTGGCCAAGAAGTACGAGGCGGCGCGCGAGGAGTTCGCGCCCAACGGCGTCCGCGATGTCGACATCGTCATCTCGACGCGCGAGCTGGCCAACATGATCAAAGAAGCTGGCATCCAGTTCAACGACCTGGAGGAGTCTGAGTTCGACAACCCGCTGGGCGAATCGACCGGCGCCGGCGTCATTTTCGGGGCGACGGGCGGCGTGCTTGAGGCGGCGCTGCGTACGGCGGCGGACTGGCTCTCGGACGAGCCGATCGAGGATGTGAACTTCACCGCCGTGCGCGGTCTTTCCGGCATACGTGAAGCAACCGTGACCGTGGCCGGAAAGGACATCCGCGTGGCGATCGCCTCCGGGCTCAGCAATGCACGCGACCTGCTGGATAAGATCCGCAAGGGCGAAGCGCGGTACGAGGCCATCGAGATCATGGCGTGTCCGGGCGGCTGCATCAATGGTGGCGGTCAGCCTTCGATCAAGGGCGACACGAGCATTCTTGAAAAGCGGCGGCAGGCGTTGTATGTAATTGATGAGGATAAGCAGATTCGCAAGAGTCACGAGAATCCGTCGATTCAGAAGCTCTACAAGGAGTTCCTCGGAAAGCCAGGTAGCGAGCGTGCCCACAAGCTGCTGCACACGCACTACACCGAGCGCGAGAATGCCTGAGCGGCGCGGCGGGAGGAGAAGCTAGCCACGTGAAGGTTATAGACACGGTTGCCGGCCGCCATAGCGGGTCCCGTGCCGACAGCGGCCTGCTGGAGGCGCTGCATGGCCTGCAGGCTGAACATGGGTACGTGCCGCGCCAGGAAGCGATGGCGCTGTCGCGCCGTCTAAGCGTCCCGCTGGCCCGCATCTTCGAAGTCCTCACCTTCTACAGCTACTTCCGCCTGGAAGAGCCCGGGCGCATCACGCTCTCGGTTTGCGATGGCACGTCGTGCCATCTGCAGGAGGGGCCGGTGCTTCTGAATGCGCTGCAGGAGCTGCTCGGCATCAAGCCCGGTGAAGCGACTGCAGACGGCGCCTACCAGCTCAACGTGGTACGCTGCCTCGGCTGCTGTAGCTGTTCGCCGGTATTGATGGTGGACGATAAGGTGTATAGTCACGTGGAGCCCACGGATCTGCCGCGTATCATGAAGAAGCATCCGCCGATAGTGAACAAGGAGTCGAACGACGATGCCCACTCCACTGCATAGCGAAGCCCGCGAAGAAGAGCGGGAGCGCCAGGCCGGTTTCGCCTGCCGCGTGTTCTGCTGTGCCGGCACGGCCTGTTTGTCGGCGGAAGGCGAAGCGGTATGGGAGTCGCTGATCGATGCCCGCGCCACGCATGGCCTCAAAGACAAGGTCGACCTGGTTCGCACCGGGTGCATGGGGCTCTGTAGCAAGGGACCGCTCGTCCGTGTGGAGATGGCCGATGTGGCGCCTTGTCTCTATGGACCGGTTTCGGCGATGTTCGCCCGCCTGATCATGACCGAACACGTGGCCCCCGCGCTGGCCCGGGGCGATGAGTTCATACGGCCTGAGTTTCTTGCCTCACAGGCATTGCCATCCGATCTCGCTTTCTTTGCGCAGCAGAAAAGAGTGGTGCTCTCGCGCATTGACCGGGCCGATCCGGAGCGCATCACCGATGCCCTCGCCCATGGTGCCTATGTCGCCCTTGCCGGCGCGCTGGAAAAGCAGCCGCAGGCGCTCATCGATGAGCTCCAGGCAAGCGGACTGCGCGGACGGGGCGGGGGCGGCTACCCGACTGGCCAGAAGTGGGCCAACGCGGCGGGGACCGAAGCGGATCGACGCTTTGTCATCTGCAACGGCGACGAGGGCGACCCGGGCGCTTACGTGGATCGTAGCATTCTGGAGGGTGATCCGCATGCTGTGTTGGAAGGCATGCTCCTCTCCGGCTATGCCGTCGGTGCTTCGCACGGCTACGTCTACGTGCGTGCCGAGTATGAGCTGGCCGTCCGCCGCGTCCGTTGCGCCATCGAGCAGGCACGTGAGCAGGGGCTTCTCGGTGATGCCGTAATGGGGTCGGACTTTGCCTTCGACTGCAAGGTCTTTACGGCCGCCGGTGCGTTTGTCTGCGGTGAGGAGACCGCCCTTATCGCCTCCATCGAGGGCCAGCGCGGTACGCCGCGTCCGCGTCCGCCTTACCCGTCTGAGTGCGGGCTGTGGGGCTGTCCCACGGTCATCAGCAACGTCGAGACGCTGGCCAATGTACCCCGCATCATCGAACAGAGCGCCGCGTGGTTTCGGTCGATCGGTACCGCCGACTCCCCGGGCACCAAGGTCTTTTCGATGGCCGGCCGTGCGCGCCTGGCCGGACTGGTTGAAGTGCCGATGGGCACGAAGCTGAGCACCGTGGTTGACTCCCTGGGCGGCGGCACCAAGACCGGACGCCCGGTGCGTGCGGTTCAGATCGGCGGTCTTTCCGGCGGGCTGGTCCCGGCGGAGCAACTCGACACCACGTTGAGCTACGAGGCCATGAGCGAGTTGGGCTCCATCGTGGGGTCGGGCGGCATGATCGTGCTCGACGATAACGACGACCTGCTCGACCTGGCCCGTTTCTTTCTGCAGTATGCGGTCGAGGAGTCCTGCGGTCGGTGTGCCGCCTGCCGTATCGGCACGCACCAGCTCCTGAACCTGGCCACAAAGATTCGGGAGGAGGGTGCCACGGATGATGACCTGGTTCTGGCCGAACGCCTCTCGGAAACCATGCAGGCCACGTCGCTGTGCGGGCTGGGCAAGGCCGCCCCACGGACGCTGATGTCTTTCCTTCGCAACTGGTCGGATCTGGTGCCGCGCAAGGAGACGTCGACGGGAGGTGACGCATGATCGATCTCACCGTCAACGGTTTCGACGTGCAGGTGCCGGATGGCAGCACGATTCTCGAGGCGGCCCTGGCCGCCGAGATCAAGATCCCAACGCTCTGCAAGCACCCCGATCTGCCGCCGACAGGCGCCTGTGGGATCTGTGTGGTCAAGGTCGAGGGCTACCCCGACCTGGTGCGCGCCTGCAGCACGCCGGTTCAGCAAGGCATGAAGGTCGAAACACACGATCCGGAGATCGTCAGCGTGCGCCGTACGCTTCTCGAGATGATCCTCAGCACGCATCCGAACGAGTGTCTGACCTGTGGGCGCCACGGTGCCTGCGAGCTGCAGGAGCTGGCCAAGGACTTCGGCATACGCGAGGAGAAAATGCCCTCGATCCGGCGTGAACTGCCGCGCGATGATAGCACCGGCTGCATCACGCTCGACCCGCGCAAGTGCATCAAGTGCGGCCGCTGCCTGGAGATGTGCCAGCAGCAGCAAGATGTCTGGGCGCTCTCCTTCATGGAGCGGGGGCTCGACACGCGTATTGCCCCGGCCGGTGACATCACGCTGGCCGAGTCGCCCTGTGTGCATTGCGGCCAGTGCTCAGCCCACTGTCCGGTCGGGGCGATCCTGGAATATGACCAGACCGAGGCGGTGTGGGATGCGCTGCGCGACCCATCGCGCCACTGCGTGGCCCAGATCGCGCCGTCGGTGCGCGTCTCGCTGGGTGAAGCGTTCGGCTACGAGTCGGGCGCCAACCTGGCCGGTCAGCTCTATCATGCGCTACGGAGGATGGGATTCGATACCGTGTTCGACACGAACTTCGGGGCCGACGTCACGATCATGGAGGAGGCCAGCGAGCTGGCGGAGCGGATCCGGTCCGCGCCCGAAAAGCTGCCGCTCATCACCACCTGCTGTCCGTCGTGGGTCGATTTCATGGAGAAGTTCCATGCCGATATGATCGAGCATTTCTCCACCTGCAAGTCCCCGCACGCCATTCTCGGCACGCTCACGAAGACCTACTACGCAGAGAAAGAAGGCATCGACCCGGAGTCGATCTTCATGGTCTCGGTCATGCCTTGTACGGCCAAGAAGTATGAGATCACGCGCGAGAAGTCGATGTATGCCAGCGGCGAACAGGATGTGGATATCTCGCTAACCACCCGTGAGATAACGCGCATGATCCGGCAGACCGGCATTGCGCTGGAAAACTTGAACTGCCTGGAGCTGCCTGACTCGCCGCTGGGCGAGTACAGCGGGGCGGGCGTCATCTTCGGCGTCAGCGGTGGCGTGATGGAGTCGGCGCTGCGGTCGACGCACTTTTTCCTGACCGGCGAGGACCCGCCTGAACTGGAATTCCAGCCGCTACGCGGGTTGGAGGGCATCAAGGAGATGACCGTCGATCTGGGCGGCCACAACCTGCGTGTCGCCGTGGCACACGGACTTGGCCACGTGGAAAAGGTGCTGGAGCGTGTGCGGGTCGCCAAAGAGAAGGGCGACCCGATGCCCTATGACTTCATCGAGGTCATGGCCTGCCCGGGCGGCTGTATCGGCGGTGGCGGACAGTCCTGGAACGTGTGCAACACCGTACGCAACCAGCGCGCCGCCGGCCTCATCAAGGAGGACCGCGTTCAGGACGTGCGCACCAGCTACGCCAGCCCCTGGATTCAGAAGCTCTACAAAGATTTCCTCGGTGCCCCCTTGAGCCCCAAGGCCAAGGAGCTGCTCCACACCAGCTACCGCTCCCGCCCGGAATACCTGCGGTAGCAGGGGCGGGTGTAACCGGTCTTCCGCTCCTGCTCAAGAAAGGAATAATCTAGGAAAAGGG
>JAOZSS010000242.1 GCA_029939545.1 Kiritimatiellia bacterium
TCCAACTGCTCAGTCTGTAACCGTTTGTCCAGCAAGCACTAAGCAGTTGGACTGATCTCATGGTCTGCCCCGATGATATCGCCACGCTGGAGAACTTCTCCTATGGCGACACCCCAACCTTGGCGTCGGCACAAGGCGTGATCGCTCATGTTTGCAGTCTGCCGGATGCCTTTGATCTGTCGGTCTATGAGCTGTCCGCTGCCCACGACATGAGGAACCTCGTCGTGTCGACGCTACTGACATACCTGTGAACTGGAGGCTGTGCTTACGTCGACGGGGCCCCTCTACAACGAATACAAGTTTCAGCCGCAGCGCTCATCATCGAAAATGCTGGAGGACTTCGATGGAGACCGACGACGGTTCCTGCGCGCCATGTTTGCGAAGGCAAGGAAGGGTCGGACGTGGTTCGCACTGGATATCGCTGCAACCGCTGCCGCCCTGGGCGAGCGCCGGGAGCGGATTGTGGCGGCACTGAACCACTTTGAGGACCGCAGCGACTTAATACTGAAGGTGGCCAGCCTACGGCGCGGCTATCGTTTTGTGCAGCGCCCGGCCGATCCCGATGCGTTAGCTCAAACGCTCCATTCACGCTTCCAGGAGTCCGAGACCCGCGATATCGCACGCATCGGTCAGGTGGTTGCGCTGGCATCCATGGAGGGATGCACCGTACGGCATGTGCTGGATTACTTTGGTGAGTCATTAGCTACGGATTGCGGACACTGCGACCGCTGCCTCGGCGAGTCCATTTCTCCGTTGCCGCCCCATCGCGATGCAGCCCTGTCGGACGTTGATATGGCGGTGATCCCGTCGCTTGTGAACGAGCAACATGCTGCCCTTGAGTCGCCCCGGCAGCTCACGCGTTTTCTCTGCGGCCTGACCTCACCGGCCGCTTCGCGAGCGGAACTCGGACGGGACAACCGCTTTGGGCGTTTCTCTCACATGCGGTTCCACGTAGTGATGAGGGCCGTAGAAAGCGTGATGTCAAAGGAGTGATTGATACAGCGAAACACCATGCCGCCCAACGGGCACATGATCGTTGGACATTTCCGGTTGGATATCGGATATTCCTCCCCCATGACAACGCCGCTTCTTGACATCGCCACCTGGACCGCCGAGCGGGCCACTCGCCGTCAGCCCTGGCAGTCACCCTACCTGGCGATGTATGCCAGCGTGTGGGGCGGCATTGTTACGGATCCGGCCCTGATGCTGGTGCCGATTGACGATCACATGGTGCATCGCGGCGATGGCGTGTTCGACACCTGCAAGTGCGTCGGCGGATCGCT
The DNA here is from genome assembly GCA_029939545.1 of Kiritimatiellia bacterium. Lineage (GTDB taxonomy): Bacteria > Verrucomicrobiota > Kiritimatiellia > UBA8416 > JABMPJ01 > JABMPJ01. The sequence goes on from JAOZSS010000242.1 coordinate 1,284, forward strand.
CTACAACCTGGGCGCCCACCTTGACCGCCTGGAGCAGTCGGCCGCAGCGCTCCATATCAAGATGCCGTGCGACCGCGACACGCTGGTCGGGCTCATCCGCGACACGGTGCGGGCCGGCGGCAAGCCGGAGGCCTCGGTGCGGGTGCTGGTATCCCGCGGACCGGGCAGCTTCGGTTGCTCGCCCTATGACTGCCCCGGCCCGGCCCTATACATCATGGTGACAGATCTGCCCCCTTCCTTTATGGATGCCCACCCGCAGGGCGCCACGGCGGCCGTCAGCACCATCCCGGCCAAGCCGCCCTTCTTCGCCGCGGTTAAGAACTGCAATTATCTGCCGAACGTGTTGATGAAGAAGGAGTCCAAAGACCGCAAGGTCGACTTCGTGATCTGCCTCGACGCCAGCGGGTTCCTTGCGGAGGGCCCAACCGAGAACATCGGAATCGTCGGAGCCGACGGCACACTGGCTTTCCCCACGCTCGACAACATCCTGCCGGGCACGACCATGCTGCGCGTGGTGGCCCTCGCACGCGAGCTGACCGCGCGAGGCGACCGTCCAACCAACGTCGTCTTCCGCGACATCACCGTGGACGAAGCCGAGGCAGCCGCCGAAATGCTGATTGTAGGCACCACCCCCAACGTCACCGCCGTACGCCAATTCAACGACCGCATCTTCGAGCACGCCCTCGAAGGCCCCGCCTACCGGAAACTCTCACAAGCGCTGGAAGCGGACATTCTAACCAATAGCGCCCTTCACACTGCGATTGACTGATTTCTTGCGCCATATCCAGATCGTCGAGAGGGACGCAGGTTTGACAAACGAGAGCCAGAGAACCATCCGGGCATGACTACTGGTCCGCCCCCTATTGTGCCTGCCCTACAGATCATCAAGAGGACTGCTGATCTCCTTCAGATTCTGTTCCATCACATGCGTGTAAATCATAGTGGTTCGCACATCCGAGTGGCCCAGGAAGCCCTGTACTCGACGAATGTCCTTTCCCGCCTGCAACATATGTGTCGCAAACGAATGTCGCAATGTATGCGGTGAAACGCGTTTCGCAATGCCCGCCTTCCGGGCTGCATCGTGAATATACTTCTGAACTGAATTCACATGCAAATGGTGGCGTCGCCATTCACCAGATCGCGGATCCTTTGCCAATGCATCCGCAGGAAACACATACTGCCAGATCCACTGTTTGTGCGCAGCGGGATACTTCCTGCCCAGAGCCTCCGGCAAGTACGTATTGCACTTCCCCTCCGCCAAATCCTTCTCGAATACCGCTCGGACCCTCTCCAGATGCGCCTTCAGGGCCGGGTAGAGCGACTGGGGTAAAACCGTTGTGCGATCCTTTTTCCCCTTGCCATCGCGCACCACTATGCCCCCATTGCCGAAATCCAGCGCCTCCACTCGCAACCGCACAAGTTCGGATACCCGCAACCCACCGCCATACATCACCTTCGCGATCAGAAGCGGAATGCCCTCAAGCTCCGCAAACAGAGTTTTCACCTCATCCCGAGTCAACACCGTCGGCATCTTCTTCGGCTTCTTTGAGCGGACCGCAGCGATACGCTCCACCCGCTCGGGGAGATCAAGCACATGGCGATAGAGAAACAGAAGCGCATTAAACGCTTGATTCTGAGTAGAAGCGGCCACATGATCTACCTGCGCAAGGTGGGACAGAAATTTTTCGACAGCCGGTTGTCCCAACTCACGAGGATGAGTCGTGTCATGAAATTTCACAAATCGAATAATCCAGTCCACGTACGTTTGCTCAGTCCGATAAGCATAATGGTGAAAACGCATCACCTCCCTGATTTGGTCCACCAATTTCACCGCCTTCGGTTTGTATTTCTCCCTCGCCCGTGTCCTCGAATAGCTCATACACCATCTCTTTCTGCTTTTGCGCGCATAATATAGCCAATATACAGAATGACAGTCAATATAAATAAAGTTAATATACAGAACCAGCCTTCTGCCTATTAACTTAGTT
>JAOZSS010000243.1 GCA_029939545.1 Kiritimatiellia bacterium
AGCCTCCTGTTGTTCGTCCCTGAATAGTGCCGCTAAGATAGCTTCCGACGTTCGCTCATAGCGGTCTATGCTATAGACCGCACCCACCAAGGACATTTTCTTGCCTTCGGGTTTGTTGTCCGCTTCAGGATCGGTCCTGTTTTGCTTTGCCCTCGGCCCATCACCACGAATTACCACGCCTTTGCCATCCGCGCGACAAACCATGATCTCCCCCTCTTCGTCCGCTGGCGGAACCGACAATGCATCCCAAAAGGCTTCGGTAGCCTGCGCCATCTTTTGGTTTGTCCGTTCCAGACTGTCTACCGATTGCGAAAACCCCAATATCCTGACAATCGTCTCGTTCACCTTTGCATACGCATCCTCTACCGCTAACGATTGATCCCAATCCTGCAGCATATTCGCCAAACGGGGTGGGCGGTTAGCTCCTCCCGCTGCCAAAACTTGGAGAGTCATGGAAACCCTTAGTCGAAACACTTAGTCTCTGCCCTTACTCGAGTACCCTTCAGCCCATGTAGACGTCCGCCGGAAGGGGAGCGCTGTTGCAACGGACGATGGCAGTGACGGCTTCGTAGAGCGGATGTGAGGTGTTGACTTGGAGCAGGCGCAGATTGGCCTCGCGGCGGCTGACCACGAAGCCGCTCTTCTCAAGGGCGTTGAGTCCCCGTTGAAAAACCCCGGGCGCTTTGTCCAACATACGCCCCAACTCCGACATCGTAAGCGTCTGTCCGGGCTCGGCTGTCAGGATCTGCAGGATAGCGAGTTGGTTAGCTGTAAACATCTTCCGTTTCTCAATGCGGGATATTATGCAGTAGGCATAATAGCGTCAAGCGCTACACCGATCCGCAAGAAAAACTCTTTGATGGCGAGCATGAAACCGGTTAAACTCCAAGGTTATTCTGACAGTGGGAGGGATGTCCCGTTATGGTGGTTGTGCGTAGGTGGGTTGTGGCTAACGCATTTGCCTGGCTCAACTGTCGCTGCCTGGTGTGCGGCTGGAAGGTTCACGGATGGCTGGCCCTGTCGGCGCTGGCTGTGGTGGTGCCCACTGTGGCCACCAAACTCGCCATGAATGCGCTGAAGGATGACTACGACGGTTCCAAGGCATAGCCGCCCTCCGGGTGAGCGGACGACGCTATTCGTGCAGTTCAAACTGGGCAGCTTCGCGGTCCAGTGATAGGCTCTTTTCATGGATGCGACGCAAGCAGCATTGAAGGATATCGAGTCGACGGCCGACCTGCTTGAGAAGGGACTCAAGCTGGCCGGCCTGGTGACCCGTCTGTTTGCCGAGGCCGGATGCAACCTGGTGGTGGTGGGCGGTTCAGCGGTGGAGTTCTATACCGAGGGGGCCTACATGTCGGGAGATATTGATTTCTGTCGCCGCGAGTTGACGCGGTTACCGCTTCGCCGTGCCCAGGATATCATGGGCACGCTGGGAGCGACGGGAGGTCCTCGCAGTTGGCTGGTAGCGGGGCTCTATGTGGACCTGTTGGGGGTCTTGGAGAACGAGTCGGTGTCGCCCTGTCGAAACATTGAAACGCCTTTCGGTACCGTGAGCGTGCTGCCGCCCGAAACGGCATTGGTGGAGCGGGTCCTCCTGGCGTTCTATCCCCAACGCGATGCAGATGCCCGTGACGTAGCCTGCAAACTGCTTGCCGCATGCGTGTCGGGTGAGACGCCGGTGGATTGGGACGAGGTCCGTCGACTCGCGGCCCTGCCGGATTTCAACGTCACGACCGAACTCGAAGCGCTTCGTGAGGAGGTGCAGCGTGAACGCGCCGAAGAAGCTTAAGATCGCGTGGACATGGGAGGAGTGGCAGCGAAGCCGCAAGGCACGGCGTGCTGCAACCGACCGTATTACGTCTGTTTCAGTACGGCGCAAGCGCAGTTCATCGGACAAGCGACTGCGCGCCGCCTTCAATGGCCGTCGAGGTCCTGACTTCCCCGGCAGATCATAAGGTATGTGCCATCAGGCACATCCTCATCCAAGCCATAGAGCTCGTGTAGCGCGGCCCGTCCTGCCGTTCCATACGGATGAGCTCGAAAGTGATGTCACCTGAAGGCAACCGCGCATGTGCTTGATGGGCTCTACGGGTCTCCGTATAGTGGCGATCTGATGAGTACCCCTGAGACAGCGTGTCCGTCTATCGATTCTGTTGCGCTTGAACGCGCGTTGAGATCGTGCGTCCGGGGCGAGGTTTATTTCGACCGGGTGAGCCGCGGCATGCATGCCACCGATGCCAGCCACTACCAGATGATGCCGACCTGTGTGGTGGTGCCGCGGGATGAGGCGGACTGCATCGCGGCGGTGAAGATGGCTGGTGAGTTCGGGGTGCCGATCACGCCGCGCGGCGGGGCCACGGCGCTTTCGGGTCAGACGTTCGGCCCGGGCGTGGTGGTCGATGTTTCCAAGTACATGAACCGCGTGCTGGAGCTGAACGTGGAAGAGCGCTGGGCGCGGGTCCAGCCGGGCTTGATCGCCGATGTTTTCAATGCCTCCCTCGCCGAGCATGGTCTCCTTTTTGCACCCGACCCGGCCACAGGCAACCGCGCCACGATCGGCGGCATGATCGGGAACAACTCCTCCGGTATGCGATCGGTGGTGCATGGCAAAACGATCGACCATGTGATCTCCTGCAAGGTGGCCCTCGCCGATGGAACCGTCATGGAACTGGACGCGGCCGAGGAGTCCACGTGGCAACAGCGCTCTGAGGGGGAGTCACGCGAGGCGGGGCTCTACCGGGGCGTCAAGGATCTGATCGATGCCAATCGCGAGGAGGTCCTGGCACGCTATCCTAAGGTGATGCGCCGTGTGTCGGGTTACAATCTGGACGAGTTTGTTGATGGCGCGGGTTACACCGGTCCCATCGGTGGGCGTAACCTGGCAGGCCATCGCACCTGGAATCTCTCCAACCTGGTCGTCGGTAGCGAGGGCACGCTGGCGTTTATCCTCGAGGCGCGCGTGCGCCTGACCCCACTGCCCGGTGCGCGTGCGCTCTGCGTAGTACACTTCAAAGATGTAATCGAGTCGCTGCGCCACATTCCTGTCATCCTGGAGCACGGGCCCAGTGCGGTAGAGCTGCTGGACGATGTGGTCATCAGCGAGGCGCTGGTGAACCAGTCGACCCGCGCGCTGATGGGCTTTATTGAAGGCCAACCCAAAGCCGTGCTGATCTGCGAGATGTCCGGCTCCGATGCCGACGCTGCGGCCCGTCAGATGCGTTCATTCGTGGATAACCTTGAGCAGAAGGGTATTGGGTACGCATGG
>JAOZSS010000244.1 GCA_029939545.1 Kiritimatiellia bacterium
GAACAGCGTGGTGGCACCGGCTGCCAGCACAGCGAGGTCGTCGCTCAACACGTTCCTCTCCTCTGGCTTGCCATTTGCAGTTATTCTAGAGTATGGTCCGTCTCCGAAAGCAGGAGGTATGAGATGTATGGCATTATTAAACCCGTCACGTTCAGAAAACTGGCACACATGGCATGCGATGCAGTGGCCCTGGTCGGCCTCGGCATTCTGCTGACCGGATGCGCGAAGACAGAAACCGCTCACATGGTCGGCACCAATGAAGAAGAGAAGACTACGGAAACCACCCCCGCCGAAACCACCACTCCCCAACCCTCGACTGTCGTTGTGGAAACGTCCAAGGGCTCTTTCGAAATCACCCTTTGGGAAGACAAGGCACCGACGACGGTGTCCAACTTCCTGGCCTACGTTGATGACGATTACTACACTGACCTGATTTTCCACCGTGTCATCAAAGGATTCATGATCCAGGGTGGCGGCTTCGATACGGCGATGCATCAGAAGAAGACCGGCGCTCAGATCAAGAACGAGGCGAGCAAGGAAGCGCCCAACGCACGCGGGACAATCGCCATGGCGCGCACCTCCAACATCAACAGCGCGACGAGCCAGTTCTTCATCAACCTCTCCGACAACGACTTCCTTAACCACAAAGACACGACCGCGCGCGGGTTCGGCTACTGCGTGTTCGGCGAGGTCACGGCGGGAATGGACGTGGTGGAGGCGATCGAGAAGGTTGCAACCGGACGTCACGGCATGCACGCCGATGTACCAATCGAGGCGGTTGTCATCAAGGACATCCGGCGAAAGTAAGCCCTACTCCATGAGCGGGCGGCACCAGCCGTCCGCCTTGCGTCCGAGGGGGCGGCGTCCATCAGGACGGCCATCCTCGTTGATGTCCTGGTCGCGGCCGCCCTTCTTGATCGAGAAGCCGTTGACCTCTGTCAGATTCGGCATGGTCAGTAGAATCTCCCGCATCGATGCCATGTCGGCAATGCTGATCGACTCGATGCGCAGACCGCGCAGGGCGCTGTAGTCGCTTGTCGCCAGGTTACGACAGGAGAGATGGACCAACGGCAAGCTGCGCAACACGTCGAGCTTGCGGATCTGCGTGCCATCGATTGACAGTGAGCGCAGCGGGAGCCCCCGCAACGGCTCAAGGTCGGACACACCGGTGCCGCTGATATCGAGGTGCTCCAGCTCCAGCCCGTCCAACCCATCCAGGCTACGCACGCGCGTCCCACTCACGTCCAACGAGCGAACCCTTGAGCCGCGGAGGCCCGAGAAGGATCCAACGGCGGTGCGCCCTACATTCAGATCCTCAATTTCTGACCCATTGACAAAGGAGAGATCCTTGAGCAGTGTTCCGCTGGCATCCAGCTTTCTGATCGGAAGAGAACGCACCACGGACAGGTCGCTCACCTTCGAACCGGCCAGCGACAACTGCTCGAGCGGCATGCCCTTGATGAAATCCAGCCGCTTCACGAGCGTTCCCGAGATATCGAGCGTCACCAGCGGCATGCCCAACACCCCGCGCAGTTCCCCTACCCGCGTGTTGGCCACGCTCAGTGTCGCCAGAGATTTCCCGCGAAGCGGCGTCAGGTCACGCACCGGCGAGGACTCGATCTGAAGCTCCGTGAGCGGCATCCGCCGCAGAGGCGACAGATCGTGGACATCCGACTCCATGATGGATAGCGACACCAGGGGTACACTGGAGATTCCCGAAAGGTCCCGCAGCCCCGGACACGACAAGGTCAAGGTTGTCAGGTCGCTGCACGCCCCGAGTGGCGCAAGATCCCGCAGATTGCGGGAGGCGATCTGAATGGCTGTTACCCGCCCATCTTCGGACTGGTTGACCACAACCTCATGTTGAACCAGGTCGGGGTTCGCCGCTTGCAACGCGTCTGTAAGTGTACCAACGGTCAGTCTGTCGGTCGCCTTGATTCCTGTGTTGTAGCGGCTGTGCTTCAAAGTCGCCATACTCGTTGCATCCAGAATAGCCTTGAGTACGACCTCGCTCGTGCGCGCGAATGCAGTCTCACCGTACTGTTGACGATAGCGTGCCACGGCCATATCGATGCGGTTCACATCCGAGCTGCGCACCGTTATGGTGCGCAATTGAATCAGGGCAACCTCTTTGCTGTACGTGTCCTCAAACGGAAGTCCCATGCTCATCAACAGGCGGACCAGCGCCGTTTCGGCCTCCTTCTCGGTATCCGTCCTCGTCCGCTCGCCCACCGCCGCGACCAGGCGATCGGCGAGCATCGGATGCGTCCGCCCGAAGAATCGGGCGGCATAGTCCATCGCTCCGGCGCGCCACGCCATCATGCCCTTGGCCAACGCAACATCCTGTTCGTCGTCACTACCCATGCGCGCCAGGCGCTCGCCAGCGGACAGGTCGGCTGGGTCGATCTGTAGCTCGACCGACACACTGTCCAGCGAGGTGACCAACCGTGCGTGGATCACACCGTCGACAGCCCCCATGATTTTGACCTTCCGGCTTCCACTCTTCATCGCCACGTCAACGACCTCACCCACCTGCGCGGCAAACGATTCCACGACCTCACTGTCCGTATCCGCGGCATCCTTCAATACCGCTTCCAGCTCAGACAGAGATGCGACTTCGTTCTCATCGGAGGCATGCACCACCGCGTTGCGCAGGATATGTATACCTTCCGGCAGACCTGCGGACAGCAGTCCGGCGGCAACATCATTCAAGACGGTATCCTGCCACTGGCGCTGCTCGACTTCGGCCATCTGCTGCGCCTCTTCTTCGTGCCGCGTCCTCAATTCCGCCGCCCGCTGCGCCCGCGTTTCGGCTGTCTCAACTGCCAGCCTGCCATCGTAGTCGATGTAGATCTGCGCGGATTCAAGCCATTCGCCGCGCGCGATTGCCGCTGCCACGCGATCATCCAACGATTGGATCACGTCCCGCACCGCTTCCTCTCGCTCAACCAGGAGTACACGGAGCTCGTCTGTAGCCTGCCGGGCAGCGTCCGTACCGGCACCCACCATCGTAACACGGCGATAGTGACTCTCCGCCCCCGACAAATCGTCTGGGTGTTCGATCCTCCATCTGCGAGCTTTCTCCAAGAGCTGCTGCGGGGGGGCCATGCCCTGCTTAACAGCAGGGGCGACGACTTCTACGGGCGTCTCGGTCTCTTCTGGCGCCACCCGCTCCATCAGCTTTCCATAGCCCCACATGCCGGCCAAGACACCCGCGATGCCCGCCAGCAGCGTTGCCAGCGCCGACACAAGGTGCGCATT
>JAOZSS010000059.1 GCA_029939545.1 Kiritimatiellia bacterium
CATCTCCGAGCAGGGGACAAGCACATAATCGGCTATAGGTCCGTCCCTAGTGCTGACTAGTGCTGACTAGTGCTGCTAGTGCTGAAAACCCACGAAACACAACATATAGGGGGTACGCCAGTCAAGTGGATACCCCGATTGGCTAATTGACCCGGAGGAAGAGAGATGGGCGGAGTGGAACATTGCCAACAACCAGTTCCGGTTGGTGACAGATGAGCCTCTGCCAGCTTACGAGTGGACTGATAAGTACATGTCTGTCGATCGGTGACCTGCGGGGTTGAGAGTGTGCCACTGGTGCCGGGTAGAGAGACTGCCATATCAGTGCCTGGCGGGAAAAAGGAATTGCGCTTCACGGTGTAGTGGCTAACATATTGGCTCTTTGAACGAAAAAGAAAAAAAAGCGACAGGAGTTGACTATGAAGTATGTATGTAATGCGTGTGGCTACATCTATGATCCCGAGCTTGGAGATCCGGATGGCGGCGTCGCGCCGGGAACGGCTTTCAAAGATATTCCCGATGAGTGGGTTTGTCCGGACTGCGGTGTGGGCACGGAAGACTTTACGGCCGAGGGGTAAGCCTTAGCCGTTTTAGCGCCAGCTTAGCTCAGTTGGCAGAGCAGCTGATTTGTAATCAGCAGGTCCTCGGTTCGAGCCCGAGAGCTGGCTTTCTCTGCAAGAAGAAAACGGACGATCAGCCTTGCGGCTGATCGTCCGTCTTTTTTGCTTCGCAGGCCTATGAAAGCCTAGACGTCGACCTCTGCCATCCAGTTGCCGTGCTGGTTACAGTTTTCGATCGCGGTGATGGTGCCCTTCGGATCGTTCAGGTGCAGTGCCGCGCCGGGGTTGCAGGCGCCCGGCGAGAGCCACACGCGAGAGATGTACTTGTTGTTCAGGTAGTAGTCGATGCAGCGGATGAAGTGAGCGTCTTCCATCACGTGCAGGATTTCACCCACGCGCACGTGTACGTCGGTGCAGCACTGGTTCGGCACCAGTCCGCATTCCTTCACCACGACGATCTGCGGAATATGCTTCTTTTCTGCGTCGGTCAGGTTCGCTGCATCGGCTGGCTGCTTGATGGCGTCCGGATTTTCCTTGAAGGCGTCTTTCTGCGCACGGCAGACCAGGCAGGCTTCAGGGGCTTCGTTGAACTCGATGTGTCCGCAGACACCGCATTCGAATGTTTTCATCGTTTGTTTCTCCTTTTAGGGAATCGCTTCCCTCGTATCTCATTATCACGGTTGACGGTGTCGATCATGGCGCGGCGGGTGGGCGATTGCAAGCCTTACGCCACAGTTTTCGCGCCCAGGGAATGGCCAGGACCACGAGGAGTGCGATTGCGGCAACGCTACGCCACGGCGCGGTATGGCTGGGCTCAACGGCGAGTTCAACGCGCAACAGCGTGGCGGGGACCCAGATGTCCATGAGGATGCCTGAGCCAAGGGCGGTCAGGGCCACGGAAACGAGAAAAGCGATGCCCGCACGCGTTCCGAATAGACGCCAGATCGTGGTGATGGAGGCGGCGTTGGTGGCGGGTCCGGTCATGAGGAATACCAAGGCGGCGCCGGGCGAGACGCCTTTCATGATCATGGCCGCGGCGATGGGAATCGACGCCGTGGCACAGACGTAGATCGGGATTCCGAGCGCCAGCATCAACAGCATGGCCGGCAGCCCTTCGCTGACATGTTCAGTGAAGAGCGATTCGGGCACGAACGCTGAAATGAGGCCGGCAATGACAAGGCCCACCAGGAGCGGGCCGCTGACGTCGCTAACCAGTGTGCCGAAGCCGTGTTTCATGGCGCGCACAAACCGGTTGTCTGCCGCTTGGCCATCGCAGCAGGTATCCGGGCAGGGCATTTCGGACGCAGCCGCGGTCGGGCTGACGAGATCGACAATGCCGCCGCCCAGCACGCCGCTGACGAAGGCACACAGCGTGCGGAATATGGCAAACACGGGTCCCATCAGGCTGATGGTGGCCAGTAGGCTGTCGATGCCGGTTTGAGGGGTGGAGATCAAGAAGGCCGAGGTGGCGCCATGGCCGGCCCGGTGGCGGCGCAATGATGCGGCCACGGGGATCACGCTGCAGGAGCACAGGGGCAGGGGGATGCCCAGCAGCGAGGCCTTCATAATGGGCCAGATGCCCCGTCCGCCCAAGTGGTTCTCAACCAGGCGGGGAGATATGAACATGGAGAGGATGCCGGCCATGAAGAATCCGAACAGCAGGTACGGAGCCATCGCCGTCAGCGTGTGCCATGCCGCCTGTAATACATCCACTATCATGACACCTCCTTCTTATCATGGTGGACAGACTCGCGACGAGGTCAAAGCAGGCGCGGGAATCTCCTTGTTTGTTCGGACGGTGTTGCTTTAGCATGAGCGTGGTGCGAAAGTAGTCATGGGTTTATTCACCGGCCCCAACTGGCGAGATATGTCCGAGCAAGAGATAGATACAGACAATCTTCTGCGGGAGGTCGAGGCGTTGCATGAGCGCGCTCGGGCTCTGCACGCGACCCTGGGGGAGGAAGCGGTACTGGACATCGCCCGCCTGCGGGACGAGCTGGGCCAGATCCTGAAAGAGTGCTCGGACGGACTTTGTAGCGCCGGAAAGCAGTTCGAGGCCGAGATTGAACGACGCCGCCTGATTGAGAGCGAACTCCGCAGGGAGCGCGACCGGGTCAGCAGATACCTGGACATCACCGGTTCGATCGTGGTGGTGCTTGGCCATGACGGCAACGTCGTCCTGATTAACCAGGCCGGCTGCGAAGCGCTGGGGTGCGAGGAAGGTGAGGTCGTCGGCAAAGACTGGTTTGATAACTTCGTCCCGGAGGAGGACCGGGCGACTACGCGTGCGGTTTTCGGCCAACTGATGGCCGGCGAGGCGGAGAACGTGGAACGGTACGAGACCCGCGTGGTGACCCGGGAGCGCGGGCTCCGCATGATCGCCTGGCGCAACGCCATGGTCTGTGACGAGGACGGCACCATCACCGGAACGCTCAGTTCGGGTGACGACATCACGGATCGGCGTCGCATGGAGGTGGCACTGCGCGAGAGTGAACGCCTGGACGCGGTTGGTGCGCTGGCCGAGACGGTTTCCCAGAACTTCGGCAATATCCTGACGGCCATCGACGGGTATGCCTCGTTCCTTGTCGACAGCCTGATTCCCGATACGCGCGCACACCGGCACGCGAAACGCATTGTCGAGGCCACCCGTCACGCTTCTGAACTTACCCGGCGCCTGATGGACGTGGCCAAGGCCAGTACGGCGGGGGTGATCAGCGTGGAATCCGTCTCCCTCGACGACGCGGTGCGACGCACACTCGAACTGCTGGATCACGTCTTGGTTCCGCGCAACGTGAAAGCCGTGGTTCGTTCAACGTCGCTGCCCTATGTCGAGGCCGATATCGACCAGCTGATTGATGTCCTGATGAGTATCATGACCAACTCAGCCGAGGCCATGCCGCAGGGGGGCGTCATCACGATCGATACGATCGAGCGGCGCATCATGAAGCCGCGCGTGAACCCGAAGGCCTCCGGAGGCGTCTTTGTCGGGTTGCGCATTCGGGATACCGGTGTGGGTATGAGCCGGTCGGTGGTGAAACATATTTTCGAGCCGCTGTTCACAACCAAGGAAAATCCGCAGTCGCTCGGACTCGGCTTGCCACTGGCGCAGAACATCATCCAGGGCATGGGCGGCTGGATCGATGTCCGTAGTCGCGAGGGGACCGGGACGATTTTCCGCGTGTTCTTGCGCAAGGACACGGCGAAACGGGCCGAAGCACCGGTCTCACTGGAAGGGCGGAGCGTACTCGTGGTGGACGACTCGCCCGAGGAGATGCTGTTGATGCGGACCGCGCTCCATGATGCCGGTTACACGGTGTACTCCGCCAGTGATGCGGCCACGGCTTTGCGTAGCTTCCGCGAGCGGAGCGAGGAGGTTTCGGTGGCGGTCATCGACTTCATGATGCCGACGTCAGAAAACGTGGCGTTGCCGGAACAGATCCTTAACACGGACCCGCAGGCATCGGTCATCGTGACATCCGGTTTTTCGCGTGAGTACGTGCGCGAACACCTGTCGTCCTCGTCGTGGACCTTCCTGCAGAAGCCCTACACCGCCGAGCAGTTTGCGGCGACCGTCACGCGGGTCCTGAAGCGCCGCCAGTAGGAGGCAGCGCTAGTCCTCAATCGGCATGGGGTTACAGAGATTCTTCTCCGAATCCGCCACACGTCCGCAGTTGAAGCAGAGAAACTTGGGATCTTTGACCAATCCCTTGATCGCCTTGAAGTCCTTCTGGCTTACCAGCACACAAAGGTGTCCCGTGTGTTCACCCTTACACGTTGTATCACTCATGGGTAGTGTCCTCTTCCTTCTGTTTTCTGAATCGATCGTTTACTGTCGCCACGCCGTTCCCGCTTTTACGGCGAGATCCATCGCCTCGGCCGGGCCAGTGCTGCCAAAGGGGTAAGGTAGCGGGCGAACGTGGTTCTCGTCAATGGTGTGCAGCACCGGGGTGAAAATATCCCATGCGGCCGCCAGCTCCTGGCTGCCGATGAACAGGCTCTTCTCACCTTGAATCACATCCAGTAGCAGATCTTCGTAGGCGTCGGGAATCAGCTCTGAGAACGCGGTATCATACTGGAGATCCAGGTCGCGGGTTTCCATGTCCATTCCGAGTCCCGGAACCTTGTTGGTGATACGGAACATGATGGCTTCGTCGGGCTGCACACGGATCACCAGTTCGTTAGAATGCGGACATGCTTCTGGGCCGCAGAAAACGCAGTTCTCGAGATCATGGAAGCGGATGCGGATCTCCGTGGTCTTGCGGTCAAGCGCTTTGCCGGCCCGCAGCATGAACGGCACCCCTTCCCAGCGCGGGTTGTCGATATGGAGAAGGGCGGCCGCATAGGTACAGGTGAGCGAATCGTCGGGGACCGTTTCATCCTCGGTGTATCCCTGGTGGGGCGGGGCGCCTGCTGGTGCGGAAACGTACTGGCCCAACACCAGGTTCTCCATGTCGACAGGCCTTGTGTCCTTCAATACCCGTGTCTTCTCACGCCGGATGGTCCCCGAGGAGAGATGGTTTGGGGGTTCCATTGCCACAAGGGAGAGAATCTGTAACAGGTGATTCTGTACCACGTCGCGGATGATGCCGTACTGGTCAAAGTATCCGCCTCGACCCTCGACCCCGAGTTGTTCGGCCCAGGATATCTGGACACTCTTAATGTGTTCGCGTGTCCAGAGGGGCTCAAAGATCCGGTTTGCGAAACGGAGCACGAGGAGGTTCTGGATGACCTCTTTGCCGAGATAATGGTCGATGCGGAACGTCTGGTTCTCCGAGAACACAAGGCTGAGCTCCTGAACCAGTTCGTCGGATGAGTCGCGGTCCTCTCCGAAGGGCTTCTCAATGACCACGCGCGACCAGGGCGAGGCGTCGCCGCAGTAGACGAAGCCGGCATTCCCGATGGCGCGGGCCACGTCGAGAAAGACCGAAGGCGGAATGGCCAGGTAGAAGAGACGGTTCGTACGGCTGTGCGGCTCGTACTGCTGCAGGTGCATGAACAGGTCGAGGAAGGCGTCCGTGGAGTCGTACTGGCCACTGACATAGTGGCAGCGATCCAGGAAGGTCTCCATCTTCTCGGCGCAGTCTTTCTCGCCGGGGGTGTAGCGGCAGGTCAGGTGTTCCGTGATGCGGGAGCGGAATGCTTCGTCGGTCAGTTGCGATCTCGCGAAGCCGGTGATCGTCAGCTCGGCGGGCAGAAAGTCTTGGCAGTACAACGCAAACAGGGCTGGGAATATCTTGCGCTTGGCAAGGTCGCCCGAGGCCCCCACCACAACGACTGACAACGTATCCAGATCAGACTTCATCCGTCCTTGCTCCTACTCCCGGGGTAACACCACCACGTACGTCGGCAAGCCAATGGCATCAAACCGGTCCAGCATGGCCTTGGTTTCGGGGTCCGAAACATCCTCGGCCTGAACCTTGACCCGTACAAAGCTCTCCAACGCGGCCACGACGGCCGGATCTTTGAACGTGGTCTTATCCATCTTGAGACAGTTCTTACACCAGCTTGCCCAGAAATCGATGAACACCGGCTGCCTGGTTTCGGCGGCGGTCGCCAGGGCGGCGTCAAGCGAGGTCAGCCATCCGCTCTCGACCTGGTCCTGCTGGGCGGCCACGACCGCTTCGCGGGCCGAAGCACTGCGACCGAGCAGCAGCGAGACGCCGAGCTTGCCGTACCAGAGGGCGAACAGCAGGATGAGGACCCCAAAGCCCATTCTTACGCGCTCCATCCACTTGCCCGGCTTGGGCAGGAAGGAGAGTCCGGCCCCCGCGAACGGCCAGGGCAGTGCCATGCCGACTCCCAGCAGGAAGGGCAGCAGCAGACCCACGCCTGACCCACGCGCATAGAGGTCGGCGGCAAGCAGGAGGACGGAAATCAGAACGGGTGCCACGCAGGCGCCAGCCAGCAGGGCGGCAACCCCGCCGAGGAGTAGCGCGGTGATGAACCCGCCCTGGCGTTTCGGCCCTGCCTTGGCCTGGAAGCGCGACAGGTCGATGATGAAGACATCGAACATCGCGAGCGAAAGCGCGATGAAGATAACGGCGATCGTCAGATTGAACCACGGCGAGGCGTTCAGGGTTCCGAACTTGGCACCGGTCAGGATGACGAGCAGTCCCAGCACCCCGTAGACCAGGGCGATGCCGAGACCGTAAGCGGCACCAAGAGCGAAGCCGCGTGCCCGCGAGCCGGCCTGTGCGCCTGCCCCGATGATCGCGATATTGATGGGGATCATGGGCAAGACGCACGGCGTCAGGTTCAGCGCCAGTCCGCCCACGAGGATCAGGAGGATTACCAGCCATGCCCCTTGTGTCTCGAACGCCGCGCGCAGGGCATCATCTCGCGCCTCACCGCTGCGGGCCTCCTCGATGAAGGCGATAAACGGATCGGGTTTCAGATAGCCGGCATGCGTGTCAACGACGCGGAACGTGTCCAGGGCCGCCATCCATCCCGCTTCCGCTTCGACGGTCGGTGTGTCTGTAGCTACGGGTGTTGATGGGGTGTCTTTGGCGCCCAGCGTGAATGTCTTGGTCATGGGCCGGAAACAGATGGAGGCGTTGCAGGCCTGGTAGCCGACCTGCAGGGCAATCCCTGTAGGGGGTAGCGCCGAGGGCCGGTACGTGAAGGCCACGTCGTGGTCGAACACGCCGACATCCTCGCCGCTGAAGGGGTCGGACTTCAGCTTGGGGGTTGGCGTTTGCAGGGGCGCCAGCTCGATGGCCTCGGCACGGATGGAGACACGGTCGGCATAGACGTAGTGCTCGGGAGGAACAGAAAACCGGACAACCACGCTGGGGTGTCCGGTCGTTGACTCGAGTGCGGCAGCGACAGTGACCTCCTCGTCCTGGGCATACCCGACGGACGCAATCACCAACATGAGCAGGCTGGTCACAATATATCGCATAGCGGTCCTCTGGTTTCCCGGGGAGTCTGTCATCAGGCGTTGGCGGCGAGGTCGGCCGGCATGTTAAAGGCGCGTGCGCCCAGCTCCCGGTCAATCATCAGCAGGCCGCCGCCCTGATCGCCGGCCAGTTTGAGCTGATCGATGATCTCGCCAACGCTCTCTTCTTCCTCGACCTGTTCGGTGACATACCACTGCAGGAAGATGGCCGTGGCGTTGTCGTTCTCTGCGCGCGCCGTGGCCACGAGATCGTTGATGAGTCCGGTGACCTTCTGCTCGTGCGCCAGTGTTTCTTCGAACGCTTTCATCATGGTCTCGAAATCGACCGGTGGTTTCTCAACGGCATCCAGAATGACCTGGCGGCCTTGACTGTTTACATAGTCGTAGAAGCGCCACACGTGCGTCATTTCCTCGCGGGCCTGTACAAAGAACCAGCTTGATGCGCCGCGCATGCCCTGTGTCCCGGCCCAGCTCGCCATCGCGAGGTAGAGGTAGGCCGAGTACAACTCGGCATTGATCTGATCGTTTAACGCCTTCGCCATCTTATCCGTAATCATCTCTCTTCTCCCTGCTCTTACGTAAGCCTTACGTAATGCCTTCAGTTCTCCATCTCTGCCAAGACAAAAGAAGCCGACTTCTGCCTGCCCTCCGTAGCTTTAGCGAAGGAGGGACCTCCGATTTCCTGTCCTACCAGTTTTCTCCCAACAGCTCGAAATAGGCTTGGGGATGTGCACATGCCGGGCAGATCTTCGGTGCCGTGGTGCCCGTATGCACGTATCCGCATTTGATGCAACGCCAGGTGACCGGCTCGTCGCGCTTGAAGACGCGCTCGCCGTCGATGTTGGCCTTCAGTTCGAGATAGCGTTTCTCGTGCTGCTTCTCCGCCACAGCGATGGAAGAGAAGAGTGCGGCGATCTGGTCGAATCCCTCGTCGCGCGCGATTTTGGCAAAGCTGGGATACATATCGGTCCACTCGTGGTTCTCACCCGCAGCCGCGGCGGCGAGGTTGTCGGTGGTTTCGCCGGTCACGCCGAACGGGAAGGCCCCGGTGATCTCGGTCTCCCCGCCCGTCATTTTCTTGAAGAGCGACGAGGCGTGCTGCTTCTCCTGGTTGGCGGTTTCCTCGAAGATATCTGCGATCTGCTGGTAGCCGTCTTTGCGCGCTTTCTTGGCGTAATAGGTGTACCGGTTGCGGGCCTGCGACTCCCCTGCGAATGCGGCCATCAGGTTTGTTTCTGTTTGGCTTCCTTTAAGATCCATGACGAACTCCTTATCTTGACGCTAACGAACAGGATGGCTCCCGCGGGATTCATCGACCCGTGGGGGCACACCTCAACACGCTTGCCAGTCTAGCGTTCCTGTTTCTCTCGACCATCAAAAAATCGGGCCGGATCGGTGATGGGCTGTCGACAAGCGAATCCTTCGCAGACGTACAGGGCCGGCTGCCCATCCACGGCGGATCGGTTCTGAAGCAATGGGATGCGTTCAGCGTCATCTGTCTGGTCAAGTCCGGCGTCTGCGGCCACGACCGCGTTGGGGAGAAAACGGGTCCGGATCGCCCGCAGGAATGCCTGGGTTGTGGGGTGAGCCATCTCTCCGACCACGACCAGTTCACGCGGCGAGGAAATCATGAACTCGGCGGCGATGAGCGAGGTGGCGAAACTACGCGGATGCTTGGCGGC
Source organism: Kiritimatiellia bacterium (assembly GCA_029939545.1). Classification (GTDB taxonomy): domain Bacteria; phylum Verrucomicrobiota; class Kiritimatiellia; order UBA8416; family JABMPJ01; genus JABMPJ01. Next base: position 9,138 of record JAOZSS010000059.1, read on the forward strand.
CATTGGCGTCACGGCGTTCAGAATGGTGTCGGCCCGATCGCGCAGCGCCCGGTTTTCGGTCAGCCGGTAGAGGCGGAACATGGCGGTCATGGCGATGGCGTTGCCGGACGGGATCGCGCCATCCGTCATGGGTCGATTTGAAGCCCGGTCGCCCGTACCGATCCTCGGGTGGAAAGTAGGTGCCCCCGAAGAACGGTTCGCGGTCTGGTGTGAGAAAAACGGAAAGCGGCCATCCAGCGCTGCCGGTCATGAGCTGCACGGCCGTCATGTAGATGGTGTCAATGTCAGGCCGCTCTTCGCGGTCCACCTTGATCGCTATGAAGTGCGCATTGAGGATGGCGGCAACGTCCTCCTGGGAGAACGACTCGTGCTCCATCACGTGGCACCAGTGACAGGAGGAGTAGCCGATCGATAAGAAGACCGGCCTGTTCTGTCGCGTGGCTTCCGCAAAGGCTTCATCGCCCCACGGGTACCAGTCAACCGGGTTGTTGGCATGCTGGAGGAGGTAGGGGCTACTCTGTCCGGCCAACCGGTTTGTGTGCACCGAATGCGAAGATGACACGCTCACACTTGGTTCCTTCTCCGGGCCCAAGTCAACGCGACACCCGACGGTCATCGCGACCAGGGCACCTGCCGCAAGGCAGAGTACGGGCGACTGTTTGGCTGAGGCACTCGTGGCGGTCTCCCTTGTGGGTTACGATGCGGGAACGGCCGGCTTTGCTTTGGTAATCATGCCCTTGACGTGTTTGATGTAGGCCTCGGGGCCGCCTGCCTGGTAGCCCGTGCGGCCGAGCACCTTGCCCTTGTTATCCAGGAGCAGGACGGTCGGGAACCCGCGGACCTTGTAGGTCTCGGCGAGTTTCTCGTTCTGCTTAGTCACCTTGGCCGGCAACTGCTTCCGGGAAGGAAAGTCTGCGAGGAACAACACGACGTTCTTCGTGGCGTAATCCTGGAACGCCTTCTTGGAGAAGACCTCTTTGTCGAGCTTGATGCACCATCCGCACCAGTCGGACCCCGAGAAGTCGGCCAGGATCGGGACCTTGCGCTCCGCGGCCAGTTTCTTGGCCGCATCAAAATCGGTCAACCAGCCGGCGTGCCCGTCGGCGTCGCCCTCGGGTGCCGCGCACCCAACCGTTGCCACCATTGTCAGCGCCACCAACACCACTCTCATCAGCTTGTACATGTTGTCTCCTCTATGGTTCTCTATTGTGCAGAAGGCGTTGTCGCCAACTCCCACTGTCCTCTCAAACGGTGTACCTCGCGCTCCTGTTCAGCACGGCCCCGTATCTTGTAGGCGCAGTCCCGCAGGACCCCTGCCAGTACCGCACATCCGTCATCATGAGCGTGTGCTTCGCCCTGATCGGCCAGGATGGTCAGCCGACGGGACATCTCCAGCGATTCCTCAATCAGGTTACGTGTGGATCGTGCCATAGTTCATTCTACAATGCGAGTCGTTCCCCCAGCCTACATGCTAGAGTTGTGCCAAAGGTGGATATGGAGACGCATGTTGTGTGTAAGTGATTCACGCGCAATATGTTCAAACGTCATAGGCGATCGGCTGGCGTGGAGGCAAACTGTCTCACCAAGGGGTGCTCGGTGAAGAATGGAGAGACAGTGAGACAGTGTATTGCGGCAGAGAATGAGTAGGCCCCAGCCTCGGAAGGCAAGTTAAGCTTGGTGTAGAGTGACCCGGCTTTCGGGTGCTTGTGTCACGAGTTCCTTGTGTTCTCGGATGTGTCGGAACCGTACTGTGGGCTGGTTTCCGCCACGACCCGGAGGCTCTCTTCCTCGTCTTTGGAAAGCCACTTGCCGACCAACTCCAGTTTGGATTTCTCAGGCGGCAGCATAGATTGTCTTTCCGTATTTCTTGGCCGGATAGGCCAGCCCATCGATGATATCCTTGGTAGACTCGAAGCGCTCAGTCTGCATGACAAAGACATCAAAAGGCAAGCCGAGTCCCCGAAGCAGACGACGCAGCCGTACGCTTTCTTTGCGGGTATCAACGGGAGTTGGTTCAAGGATCAGTAGATCGACGTCGCTGTCGCGGATCATTTCTCCGGTGGCGGCCGAACCAAACAGTACAATACGGTCAGGACGGGCGTGGGGAGCAGATGCACCTCGTCGTAGACGATCAAGCCTCAGTTGCGGCTGTCGAAGAGAGCAAGGTGTGTGAAGGGAGCGTCGACGCTCTTGCGATGCGTTATGATCTGATAAGTCGAGACGGTTACCGGCCGAATCTCTTTTCTGGCACCCGTGTATTCGTCGACCTGATCGGCGTGCAGCGACGTCTTATCCAGTAGCTCATCAATCCACTGACGCACGGCCGTGGTGTTTGTGGCCAGGATCAGTGTTGAGGTTTGCAACCGCGACATGGCGGCCATGCCGACGATTGTTTTTCCCGCACCGCACGGAAGCACGATGACCCCCGATCCGCCGCGCGGTCCGCCAGCCGCATGGAATGCATCGACGGCATCTCGCTGATACGCCCGCACCGCAAACGGCTCGCCTGCGAGCGTCTGCTCTCGAAACCGAAGCGGCAACGGTTCACCTTCTGTATATCCAGCCAGATCCTCGGCGGGGAACCCGATCTTGATGAGCGCCTGCTTAATGCGGCCACGCGCTTCGGGATCGATTCGAAAAGCCAGCTCCGTCCTCCTCATAGCGGGGGCTATCCACCTCCACCAGCACGGAGTGGTCGCCCTGAACGATCAGCGGGTTGGTTGGAGTGTAGTCACTCATCGGGGAAGCACATACCCCAGCTTCTTCACGGCTGTGCGGAAGGCACGCTCGTTCTTTGCCGGAACCGCGAGATGCCGGTCTCCCGCCGACAGGCAATACTTTGCGGCTTGTGGATCGTGCGCGATGAGAGCCGCCGTGGCTTCATCTCCGACTTCGATCAGGATGCACGGCCGACCGGCCTGGAGAGAAGTGGCTTTCTTCTCCATCTCATCGAGTAGCGTGCCTGCGGTCTCCGGGATGTCGCCATTCGTTGAGGCGGCTTCAGTTTGGCAAGCACGGAGGGAACGCGTTCCGGGGTGGCCAGGCCCTCGCGAATGGCTGCGATGCACTCACCCTTGCACAGGGGTGTAACCGGTCTTCCGCTCCTGCCTGAGAGAGGAAAAACATAGAAAACAG
>JAOZSS010000060.1 GCA_029939545.1 Kiritimatiellia bacterium
CCAACGACCTCGACACGCTGAAAAAAGAGAGTCTCGAGATCTTTCGGGCGGCATGGCCCGCCGACAAACCCACACGCTTCCGGATCACAACCCGACGCTCGGACAAACGCTACCCGATGCGCAGCGAGGAGGTCAGCCGCGAGCTGGGTGCGCACCTCCTGCAGAACGCCCCCGACGGCCTGCTCTCGGTCAACCTGACGGAGCCCGATCTGAATCTGCACGTGGAACTGCATGGTGACTTTGCCGCGATCCACCTCATCAATGAACCCGCTGCTGGCGGGTTGCCCATCGGCACGGGCGGCAAGGTGATGTGCCTCCTCAGCGGGGGCATCGACAGTCCCGTGGCGGCGTGGCAGATGATGCGGCGCGGCTGCAAGGTTCATCACATCTTCTTTGAGAACCGTACCTTCCTCGGCCGCGGCGCATTCGACAAGGTGGAACGGCTGTCGAAGCGGTTGGCCCATTTCCAGGGAAGATCCACGCTGACCACCGTTCCATTCTCGGACATCCAGGTGGCTATCCGTGACCACTGTGAACCGCGCAATCGCGTGGTGCTCTACCGGCGCTTCATGTACCGGATCGCCGAACGAGTCATGCACAGACACTGCTGTCTCGGGCTGGTAACAGGCGAGAACATCGGGCAGGTGGCCTCGCAAACCCTGGAGAACCTGCGCGCGGTGGACATTACGGTGCAGGCTCCGGTCTACCGTCCACTGCTCTGCTTGGACAAGGTACAGATCATCGACATCGCCCGGCATATTGACACCTTTGAAACCAGCATTGAGGAGGCCCAGGACTGCTGCTCGGTGTTCCTGCCTAAACATCCGGAAACCCGGGCCAGGATCGAGGATATGGTGGCGGACGAAACCCATCTGGACGTTGAAACGCTGGAGCAGCAGGCCATCGAGGCGGCTGAATGTATCAAGCTTGGCTGAGTTGCACATCCGGCAGGACAAGACTCAGCATGCGCCCGTTTTCCTCAAAGAGAAGTTGCCGGTCGCGCAATTCGGTCAACGTCTGCTCCGCATTTGAGAACGCCTGTCCTATCTCGCTCTCACGGCGCGGCTCATCGAGGTGGATCAGACTATCGCGCGTCTCTTGGTTGATCCAGTACCGCGTTTCATTTCCATCACGCGAGTCATAGATGCCAGACCTGTCGCCATCCTTGAACATAATGAGCCGCGCCTGCGGCTGACCATCGCTACCGTAATAGCGGGCATCCCACTGTTTCACGGCCTCATTCAACGACTCGAGCCAGGCGTCCTGCCGAGCGGCGTCAGCACGGCGATCGATGAAGACATTGGCCAGCTTAACCAGTGCGCCCGGCTCGGCCGGATAGGTCAATCCGTAGAAGTCATGCGGCTCCAGGTCCAGCCCGAACGCGTCGGGATCGGCCAGGTAACGGCTGTTCTTGACGAAGTTGACCGGAAAAGCGCCTTCGGGCGGATGCAAGTGCGACAGAAGCGGCACCTGCCGAAGATAGCGTTCGTATGTCTCCTCGCTCTCGTCCGGCGAGAAGAGCAGCAGGTTCCATCTGAGCGTAATGGGATGAATGCTGCAATGCTTCAGGAAACGGATGTTCTGGAAGGCGGTCATGCCTTTTTTCATCAGTTTCAGAGTCGATGAAGCGAGCGCCTCAATGCCGGGCTGTAGCAGTCGTACGCCTGCTTCTGAGAGGATACGGATCTCCTCGGCATCCAGCGTTGGTCGCACTTCATATTGGATGCAACCGTCAGGAGGCATCGCGACCTTCGTAAAGACATCGTGCGGGTAGCCGGACGGCATGATGCTATCCACCGCCATAAAGAAAGGATTCGCGCGGCCCTGCGGGAGCAGTGCGCGAAGTTGCTCGATGGCCCGATCGGGAGCCAGAGTGTGAAAGCGACACGCCTCGGCGTGGAGCCCGCAGAAACTGCATTTCGACCTATCGCCCCACCAACAGCCTGCGGACGTCTGGAAGAGAAGCGCCGGCGTAAGGCCCCCCTCAGGGAAACTGCGATCGAACGCCCTTAGGAAGTCGGTGTAGTCGGGCGGGGGGAGCTGTTTCCAGCTCTGATCGGGCGCGGCCGTCGGCATGAGCGCTGTCGCGGTCTCACGCGAACATACACCCAGAATCTGACAGGCCGTATCTCCCTCTTCCTGCGTGATGAGCCGAACAAGCTCGGGCAGAGCGCTGAGAGCGGGACCGGTGAAAACATAATCAACTGCTTTGAGCTGGCGGGCCAGCTCCTGCCCGATCTCCCCTTCACACGCGGCACCGCCGAGGAGCGTGACGACAGCGGGATTCGCCTGCTTGATGCGTTGTGCCAGTGCGGTGGACGGTACCGTTTGGGCGAAAAGCGACGTGAATCCAATGATGTCAGCTTGGTCCAGACGGTAACGCGTCACCAAGTCGTCCAGCACCTCGATGAGACGTCCACGCGGCCCATTCACATATGAGCGCACGGCTTTGCCCTCTTCTCCTGCATCAGAGTAGTAGCGCTCCAGGAAGGCTTCCGCGTTGTCCGGCGCTTCAGGGAAAGCCACTTGGCGGAAGAGCCACTCTCCAATCCCCGTCATTAGCCCACGCGGGGACAATGCATGGTCGTAGAGGGCTCGCATGCCCTCTGCCAGAGAGATATCCATATTGAGATAGAGGATCTCAACATCCATCGCGTTGCCGAACGTTGCTTCCAAGACTGCCTTGAGCTGCGTCAAAGCGAGGGAAGGCATCGACAGATGCCCGAAGGGCATATTGATGAGTTTGATGACCATGGAGGCGTCACTTTAGCCGCAACGCCGCTCAAATGCCAGTGTCTAGCCCAGAATGACATTGATGACGTCAGCGGCCGTGAAAGTGGGATTGTCGCCGCGACAGAAACGGGCGATCCCATCCACATCGTCACCCAGGGTGACCAGCGGAAGCTCCGACTGGCCATCGGCCCGCAGCTGCGGCATGCCGACGTTTGCAATCAGTGCATTGCAGAGGCACTTGCGTCCAGCCGTGGCGGCCGCATCCCCCCCCTTAGCGGTGTACGCTTCGGCAGGTTCGGCCGGGCAACGATAGCCGATCGAGCCATCTTCTCTGTAGTACATCTGGCGCAGCAGGCCAAGATCGCACAGTCGCCGGCGTTTTTCATAAACCTCCTGCTCCGAAAGGGTGCCTTCGAGGAGCGCAACCTTGAACGGGAAACCCGTGGGCGAGGCATGGGGATCAGTGAAGATGGTGGCCGTGCCCTGCAGGGCCTGCTGAACCAGTGTGCGCCGGATCTCCAGAGTCAATCCGGACTCCTCGCACAGGGCAAACGCCGTCCCGACCTGCACGCCGGTCGCCCCTTCGGCAATCGCATCCTGCAAACGTTCGGCCGATCCGTAGGTGCCAGCCAACCAGAAAGGAAGTCCCAAGTCCCGAATCTGCTGAAGTTTGACTTCATCGCGTGGTCCGTAGACCGGCTGGCCGCTGTCGTCCAGCTCCCCGGCCCCCCGCGGCGGCGCGTTGTGGCCGCCCGCTTTTGAGCCCTCGACAATTAAACCTTCGATTGAACCGGTTGCGCGACGCATCAGCGTCTTGGCCAGTACACCGGAGGAGACGATTGGGAAGAAGGCGGGGCGCACCAACAGCGTGCCGGGCGTTTCCGGCTCCCGGAAATCGGCAGGGTCAAAGTGCAACCGCGCCAGCTCCATCTTGTCCGCCCCCTGCACTTGGACAGGGTAGCTGGCGGCCTCGTGCTTCGTGAAGCGGTCCATCACGCCGGGAATCTCAAGCGGGATGCCCGCCCCCATGATGACCACGGCCGCGCCGGCAAGCATGGCGCCGTAGATCGAGGGCAGATGAGGGAACTGGATCTTCTCGAGGTAGTTGATGCCAACCGGGTTATTGTGTCCCTCGCGAGCGAGAAAGACCTCAACGAAGTTACCGGCAATGTTTAACTCCTCCGACTCGCGCTCCCCCTCAAACTTGTCCATAACGGGTCTGGCATAGGGCTCGTCGGCTTCGCGTCCACCCGAAATAAAATAGTCATCCAGGATACGCTGAACCATGGCGGGAAACGGAAAATGACTCAGGGCACGATGCACATGGCCGCCGGGATCGCCATCCTGCAATCGACGAACCAGGACGTGCGAGAGGCCGGTGCCGGAAACAACGCCCAATTGGCCAAGCTTCGAAACGGCATTTGCCAGCGTCCAGTTCGAGACTGCGGCACCCATGCCTCCCTGAATAATTCGTGGGTTCGGTGTATTCATTGAGGGATGAGTATGAGGACTCCTGCCACCAATTGCGAGAGGAATCGCTACGCGATAATAGACCTTCGGGAGCGCCCCTCCTCCCTGCCGGAGCGCAGCTGTCCGCAGGCCGCTCGGAGGCGGGAACCCTTGGAGGCGCGTAGGGTGGCATTGATGTGGTGTGCAGCCAGAGTCCGAATGAAAAGATCGGCCGCCGCAGGCAACGAGGGTTTCCCTGCGTACTCGGGAACATCACTCAACGGGATAAGATTGACGCGACAGGGCAACCTCTTGAGACGCGCGGCCAACTCACGGGCGTGCGCCTCGCTGTCGTTGACACCTCGGATCAGCGTGTATTCAAAGGTGATGATGCGGCGCGTGCGGGAGGTATAGGCTCGACAGGTATCCAGAAGCGTGTCCATGGGCCAGGTCTTGTTGACCGGCATCAGCGTGGTGCGGACCGCACCGTTTGACGCGTGCAGCGAAACGGAGAGTTCAACCTGGATGGATTCCTCGGCGAGGCGTTCAATCCCGGAAACCACTCCGCAGGTGCTGATCGTGATCCGCCGCGCCCCGATTCTCAACCCGTCGGCGTTGTTCAGCGTGCGCACAGACTTAAAGACGGCCTCGTAGTTATCGAAAGGCTCCCCTACCCCCATGTAGACGACATGCGTAGGGCGATCCCCCCAGAGCCGCGAGGCTAGGATCACCTGCTGCACAATCTCTCCACTGGTGAGCTGACGCTGGAATCCGTCCTGACCGCTGGCGCAGAATGTGCAGTGGAATCGGCAACCAACCTGCGAAGAGAGACAGAGCGTACGGCAATCGACGGCCGGGATCATGACCGTCTCCACGCACTCCCCGTCCGCCAGGCTGATGAGAAGTTTGCGCGTTTCATCCTCCCGGCCCTCGATCTCCAGCGGTTCCGGTGCGGGAAGTGAGAACCTGTCGGCCAGCGCGGTGCTCAGCGAACCGGGTATGTTGCGCATCGCGCCCCATTCTGTCACCCGCTGCACGTACAACCAGCGCCATATCTGTCCGGCGCGAAACCGGGGCTGCTCCAGCTCGGCACAGATCGCCTCAAGTTCGGGCAGGTCCAAATTGTAGATGAGTGGTTTCACAGGAGCTCCTCCAACGACTGGAGCACAGGAACACCACAGGCCCGCAGGCGTTCGGGTGATTGATGCCCGGCAGAAACCAGGACACAGTCGATTCCCATCTCGGCCGCGACCTCGCAGTCATGGTCCGTATCGCCGATGAGCAGAGCGCTGTGACCCGGCGCAGCGATCGCCTCGGCCAGCTCCAGTCCACGCTGAAGTTTACTGGCCGCAAAAACATCGGGGATGCCGACCAGCGTTGTGAAGAAACCTGTCAATCCATGGGCCGCCACGATGGTGCTTAGAGAGTCATGTGAATAGGCCGAAAGCAGATGCTGCCGCATCCCCGCATCGTGCAACCGTTTCAGCATCCCGACCCCACCATCGCGCAGGGCGGCTTCGTGACGACGGGCCTCATAGACCGCGATGAATTCGCGGGCCGGAATCTCAAACGGCTCGGAGGAAAAATCGAATCCCGCCCGCTCGTAGTAAGTCTTCACAGGAAAGCCGAAGATGGCGCCGTAGCGTTCCATGCTGAGGGCGGGCAGTCCCCGTGACACGAGCTGCTCGTTCATAATGTCACGGCAGAGCCAGGCGTCGTCGAGCAGCGTGCCGTTCCAGTCCCACACAACATCCGTATAGGTCAAAGCTTTCATAGACAACGCCATCAGCGGACCATGATGAGGAAGAAAGCTGTTGCGCGTCAATGCAAACTCGTGCAGTCTCAGAGCGGGGTTCGTGAGAGTCAGGGGCCCCTTTGAGGGAGTGATCTTGCCAGACGAATACGACACGTCCATCCCCGCGCCCAGCGCCCCCAGCCAGCGCGTGGCGTTCGATACGGTGAGCCGATATCTCTCGATGTCTATCACCATGGTGGTCGGCTTCCTGCTACTACCTTTTCTGCTACGCCACATTGGCAAGCCCGCCTACGGCCTGCAGGCACTCGCCTACCAGACTCTGGAGTTTGTCACGATCCTCGCCTTCGCTGTCGGGATGTCGCATGACCGGATTGCGGCGGGCTACCACGCGCAAGGCGAATATGACCGCATGAATGCGGTCCTGTCGGCTGGGCTGATCCTCTCAATCCTCGTGGCGCTTACCATCGTCGCAGCGACAGTGCTGCTTGCCATCTTTGCACACGTGCTATTCGATCTACCGTCACACCTGATACTCTCCGCCAGGTGGGTACTGATCATATTTGGCGCCGGGGCGGCGCTTCACATCATCAGCTCTGTCTATGCCTCACCCATCTACATAACGCAGCGCCTCTATCTCAAGTCCATCGCCAACATGGTTGGCGTGCTGGTTCCGGCAGCGATTATCATCCCCCTGTTCGTTTACTGGCGGGCCTCAATTGTCGTATGGGTGGGCATCTCTGTGGCAATACGATTCCTCGCTCTCTGGACTATAGTGATCCCATTTGGGCACCGCGGGATCTCTGAGATCAAAATACGGCTCTTTGCTCCCGGAGCGCGTCGCGAGATGAAGGAACTCGTCCAATTCGGCAGTCTGACAGTATTTGGGTCACTGGGGGCGTTGCTCTACTACGCGACCGACTCCATCATGATCTCGAATCTGAATGAGCTGGGGATCCAGCAGGTTGTGAACTACAACGTGGCCCAGCGTTGGTTTCCGCAAATCAGCATGTTCGCATCGGCGTTCGTTTTGATCATGGGTCCCGCGATGATTGCGAAGGTGGCCGTTGATCAACTCGGCACGTTACGCGCCATGGTTGTGCGCGCAACGCGTTACTGTTTCATCATCCTGGCTTGCCCCTGCCTGCTCCTCTTTATCCAGGCAGAAGACTTTCTGCGCCTGTGGCTGAAGTCGGCATTCGTCATGGAAAGCGTACCCGTAATGCGAACCATTATGTGTGCCCTGCTGATGAGCGGTGCCGGGATCGTGTCCAAGGAGGCGCTTTACGCAAATCGCAAGATTCGAGGGGCCGTATTCGCGACACTCTTCGGCGGTGGTCTCAATATCGTGCTCAGCATCACGCTCGTGAAGGTGGCGGGCATGGGATTGCTGGGTATTGCCACGGGAAGCCTGATCTCGCTGTTTCTGCTGGAGGTAATCTGCCTACCTTATCTTCTGTGCAAGCACATCTCGTTGGGGGGCGGCGTTCTTGTACGGGGGGCGATGCGTGCGCTGCTAGGCGCTATTCCGCTGGTGGTCGTCTGCCTGCTTCTTCGCCAGATTTGGACACCGACGAACCTGCTCCAGATTGTGGTGCAGTTCTTCGTCTGTGGCCTGGTCTACTTGCCAAGCATCTGGTTTGTCTCTCTAACACAGGCCGACCGCCGAGACCTGAAAGCCATGCTGACCACAGCGAGAGCCACGTGGCGCAAGCAGCATGCCCATGCGGTAGACCAGGCAACTACTGGAGGATCAGAGGAGGGATAGTATGAGCGAAGCGAACAGTTCACCACCGGTTCAGCGCGAGCGTTGGCCTTACTCTCCAACAATATACCTGCGGCGTGCCGCCTGGCGACTGGTGTGGTTCACATTGTGGCGCGTAGCGCACTGGCGAATACCGGGTTTGCGTTCGTCAATCCTGCGTCTCTTTGGTGCACGCGTCGGTCGGGACACCGCGTTGCGTGCATCCACGTGGATTGAGATGCCGTGGCAGCTCACACTGGGTGAGCGGTGTCTCATTGGTGATGATGTGAAACTCTACAACTTGGGCGCCATCACGATCGGGAACGATACCGTCATCTCGCAGGGCACCCACCTATGCGCCGGCACCCACGACTACACAGATCCTGCCTTCCCCTTGAAGCGCGCCCCCATTCATGTGGGTGCACAGGTTTGGATTGCCGCCGATGCCTTTGTGGGACCGGGAATTGAGATCGGCGATGGTGCCGTCGTCGGGGCACGCGCCGTCGTGACCCGCCGGGTAGAGCCGTGGTGTGTGGTCGGAGGCAACCCGGCACGCCCAATCAAGCAGCGAGAGATGGGGCACGATACACGATAGCGAGAGCGCTATCGCATCCCGACGAGACGAACGAACAATCGGTCGATGGCACTGGGTTTGGGCACCGGTCGCTCAAGGGCGCATGTCGCTGCCAGGACCAGGCTATCCGCGAAGCGCCTCGGCGAGAATGCGCTCACAACGTCCTGTGACGCCTGCCCCATCCGGGCCGCCCGATCAGAATCGTCGCTCAGAAACTTCATCGCATCCGCGATCCCGGCTTCATCCAGAGAGTCCGGCGCCCTTCCATTTCTACCCTCCACCACAAGCTCCGGCACACAACCGCACTGTTTCGATACCAGCAGCGGCAGCCCTGCCGATGCCGCCTCGTTGACGACAAGTCCCCACTGTTCAGTCGTGCTTACGAGTACAAACGCAGAGGCCAGTCCGTAATAGACGGGCAGCTCGTCATACTGCACGAAGCCCGGGAAGTGCACCCAGGGACGCAGGCCGAGTCGGTCGGTCATGGACTCCAGTTCGCCGCGGAGCGGACCGTCGCCGCATAACACAAGATCCCAGGCACTTGAACCAGCCGCTTCCCGGTAGCGCGCGTAGGCTGTCAGCAATCGTGCCAAGTTCTTCTTGGGCACAAAACGACTCGAAACCAGGAAATACCGTTGTGGCAGATTGTAGCGATCACGCCGTTCAGCATCCTGCTCCCGCGCATGATCCGCACCGGCGCGGAAGTAGTCATTATCGACCACGTCATAGCCAGGGAAGATACGATCGCGTTCCATTCCCAGCTCGGCCATGTAGTCCACGTGACGCTGGCCACCCACCACGCCCGCACTGCAACAACGCACTACGCTGCTCTTGACGTACTCTCTCCACCGGTTCCGCACAAAATCCGCACGGGTGCTGGCGCTCATCATGACGGTAGGCACCCCCCGACGAAGCGCCCACCTGAGTGCCGCGAGTGCTTCAGGGCAACTCCAGCCCGGCAGGGCCACCACATCCGGCGAGACCTGAGACAGCGCCGTTCTTACAGCCCTTCGCACCTCGGCGCGTGGGATATCCTCATGAACGGTATTTTCGAACAGGGTCACTTTCCGGAAATGGTCGCCGCCTGCCACGGCGTCCCAGGCATAAACGTGACTCGTCGGGGCGACCTCGATACCAACCAACTCATTGCCATCTGCGGCCAAACGCTGCCCCGCCGCTTCGAGACGGGCCAAGTGGTAGGGACCAAACCGAATAAAGAGAATCGCTACACGCATGGACGCATCCTAGTCACTGATACCACACCGAGGCAAGATCTGCGTTCGACGACTCGATGTTGTCACTCGATGTTGGCGTTCAGATTCATTCTGGTATAGGATGGCGCCGCTTATGCACTGTGCAGTTCTAACATCGTCCATATCGCGCTTGGCGGGAGGTCTCTTTGTCTCCACACGCAAGCTGTCGATGCACCTTCTGGCACGCGGCATTGAGATCGACGTGCTGGGTGTACGCGACACATACAGCAACGAAGACCTCAGCGTCTGGCAAGACATCGGCATGCACCTCTTCGATGCACACGGGCCGCACGCTTTCGCCTATGCACCCGGCTACGCGGCAAAGCTGGATGCACTGGCGCCGGACCTCGTGCATTGCCACGGGCTATGGCAATATCCCTCGGTGGTCTGTGCCCGATGGGCCGAGCGCCATAGACGCCCCTACCTGGTGTCACCACGAGGCATGCTGGATTCCTGGGCACTCGCCAACTCGCGGCTGAAGAAGCAGATCGCCGCCGTCTGCTTTCAGCGTCGCCATCTGCAACACGCCGCATGCCTCCATGCCCTCTGCGAATCCGAAGCGGCATCCATGAGGGCCTATGGCCTCACAAACCCGATCTGCGTGGTGCCGAACGGAATCGACATGCCAGATACCGAAACCGAGCATCCCGCGCCGTGGCCGACGAAGATAGTGGAAGGGCGACACGTCATTCTCTTCCTGGGCCGCCTGCACCCGAAAAAAGGGCTAGCCAACCTCCTGGAGGGCTGGGGAGTACTGCTTCGTGATCACCCTGGCATGCGCCATACCTGGTGCCTGGTCATCGGGGGATGGGACCAGGGGGGCCACCGGGCCGAGCTGGAACGGCGGGCCGCCAAGCTGGGCATATCCGACAGCGTTTGGTTTGCCGGCCCGCTCCATGGGACCGAGAAAGCAGGAGCATTTCAGCACGCTGCTGCCTTCATACTTCCCTCCTTCAGTGAGGGCCTGCCCATGGCCATACTGGAAGCCTGGTCGTATGGTTTGCCGGTGGGTGCAACACCGGAATGCAACCTGCCCGAAGGACCCGCCGCAGGGGCTGCGGTCGCAATGAGCGCAGATGCGGTTGGTGCTCGAACCTGCCTTGAGAGTATGACCAGCATGTCATCAGATGAGCGCATCGCCATGGGAGAGAAGGGCCGATGCCTGGTCCGTGAGCAGTTCACATGGGAGGTGGTCTCCACACAGATGCTCGCCGTGTATGAGTGGTTGTGCAACGGGGCATCGCGTCCGGACTGCGTTCATCTACCATAGACTGTCCTGATGAGACAATCTACCCAAAGCGGAGGAGCAGGGATGCCTGCCCAGACCCAGTACACCGAAGCATACTTGCCTGAAAAGCTAGGTGGCGCTACTCTCTACAGAAAACAGGAGAGGCACTATGTGCGGAATTGTGGGCTATACAGGGAAAGCTGATGTGGGAGGCATTCTGGTCTCCGGTCTCAGACGCCTGGAGTACAGGGGATATGACTCGGCCGGGATCGCACTCTATGCCGATGGTGATGACGCCCTGACCGTCGTCAAAACATCAGGCAAGGTTGCCGATCTGGCCGCCAGTATGCAGGCCGAACTGCCGGACTCTAAGTCATTCACCTCCATGGGCATAGGCCATACCCGCTGGGCCACGCACGGTGAACCCACCCAGGCCAATGCCCACCCGCACTGGAGCGAGAACAGGGAAATCGCGGTGGTTCATAACGGGATCATCGAGAACTACGCCGAACTGAAGGCACATCTTGTTGAGAGCGGATGCACCTTCAATAGCGAGACCGACTCGGAAGTCATCGCCCACCTGATTCAGCAATGCTACCAGGGCGACCTGCGCGCCGCCGTTACGGCCGCCATCAAGAAGCTGACCGGCACCTACGGAATTGCCGTCATATCAACCAGGCACCCGGGCATGGTCGTTGCCGCACGCAGCGGCAGCCCGATCGTGGTGGGCCTGCACGACGACGAAACCATCATCGCTTCCGATGTCAGCGCCATCGTCAGCCGGACCAAGCAGGTCGTCTTCTTGAACGATGGCGACATCGTCACCGCCACCAGGGGTGATATAGAAATCTCATCCATGTCGAGCGCATCCGTCACGCGCGAATCTACGCTGATAGACTGGGACGTCGATGAAATCGAGAAAGGTGGTTACGACCATTTCATGCTCAAAGAGATCCATGAGCAGCCCAGCGCAATCGCCACCGGCCTGCGTGGACGCCTGAACGAGGCCGAGGGCACGGTTTGCCTCGGTGGGTTGCGCATGACGCCGCTGGATATGGCACGCATTCCGCGCATGATCCTGGCCGCCTGTGGCACCTCTTATTACGCTGGTATGGTCGGCAAGTACTACTTCGAAGACTTTGCCGGCATCCCGGCCGATATTCAGCAGGCCGCCGAGTTCCGCTACCGTAACCCGATCATTGAACCGAACGCCTGCATGGTCGCCATCAGTCAGTCAGGCGAAACGGCCGATACGCTGGCGGCTGTCCGCGAGGCACTCATGAAGGGCGCGATCGTCCTCGGGATCTGCAACGTGGTGGGCTCAACCATCGCACGCGAAACCGGTCGCGGCGTCTACCTGCATGCCGGTCCGGAAATCGGCGTTGCGTCCACCAAGGCATTCTCATCTCAGGTGACGGTCCTGGCCGAAATGGCCATCATGTTCGGGCGGACGCGTCGGCTATCCGCCAGCGCGGGGCGTGAG
>JAOZSS010000245.1 GCA_029939545.1 Kiritimatiellia bacterium
CCTGGGCGAAGTTGTCGGTCTCTTCACCGATGATTTTGATCGAGTTCTTGTTGGCGCCCACGGTGCCGTCCGACCCGAGACCGTAGAACATGCATTCGAAGCGGTCGGCCGCATCCACATGCCAGGCTTTGTCCCATTCCAGGCTGGTGTGGGTGACGTCGTCGTTGATGCCGATCGTGAAGTGGTTCTTCGGGGCCTCGGCGGACAGGTTGTCGAAGACCGCCTTGACCATGGCCGGTGTGAACTCCTTGGAACCCAGACCGTAGCGGCCGCCGATGACCTTCGGGTAACCGGAGAGGGTGCCCATGCCCGTCTCGAGGGCCTCGCCGAGGGCGGTGCGCACGTCCTGGTAGAGCGGCTCGCCGATGGATCCCGGTTCCTTGGTGCGGTCGAGCACGGCGATTGATTTTACCGATGCGGGCAGCGATTCGGCGAACGCCTTGACGTCGAACGGACGGTAGAGGCGGACCTTGATGGCGCCGACCTTCTCGCCGGACTTTACCATGTGTTCGACGGTTTCGTGCACGGTGTCAGCTCCGGAGCCCATGATGATCACGACGCGCTCGGCGTCTTCGGCACCCATGTAATCGAAGAGGTGATACTGGCGGCCGGTCAGCGTGGCCAGCTTATCCATGGCGGCCTGGACGATGGCCGGAGCGGCCTCGTAGTAGGTGTTGACCGTCTCGCGGCCCTGAAAATAGACGTCCGGGTTCTGGGCGGTACCGCGAATGACCGGACGGTCAGGGGTCATGCCGCGTGTACGGTGGGCGAGGGCCTTCTCTTCGTCGATCATGGAACGAATGATCTCGTTCGTGACCATGTCGATCTTCTGAATCTCGTGCGAGGTGCGGAAGCCATCGAAGAAGTGTACGAACGGAATTCTCGATTCCAGCGTGGCGGCATGGGCCACGAGGGCCAGGTCGCCGATTTCCTGGACGCTGGCCGATGCGAGCATGCCGAAGCCGGTCTGGCGCACGGACATGACGTCCGAGTGGTCGCCAAAGATCGACAGCGCCTGCATAGCGAGCGAACGGGCCGATACATGGAAGACCGTGCTGGTGAGCTCACCGGCGATCTTGTACATGTTCGGGATCATGAGCAGCAGCCCCTGCGAGGCCGTGAATGTGGTGGTCAATGCGCCGGAGGTCAGGGCACCGTGAACGGCACCGGCGGCGCCACCCTCGGACTGCATTTCCACGACTTCCGGGATCGTGCCCCAGATGTTCGGCTTGCCGGCGGCACTCAGCTCATCGGCCAACTCACCCATCGGTGAGGACGGGGTGATCGGGTAGATCGCGCAGACCTCGCTGACAGCATGGGCCACGGTGGACGCCGCAGCATTGCCGTCGATCATTACCATATTCTTGTCGGGCATGGATTCTTCTCCTTGCCCGGCTTCTCGTCCGGGCATGTGACACAAACGATGTGAGATGCTAGAGGCTGGCGCGAACGGACTCGAGTTGACCCGCGCTGCCCAGTACCTCGTTCTTATGGACGATGTACTTGGCATATTCCTCTATAAAGACCTTGCCCGCGGGACGCAGGTCGAAGACCTCCGGGTTGTCGCGGAACGATTCGCGATGCACGCGGCACCAGACCAGACGGCCGTCGGTATCGATGTTGACCTTGGTCACGCCCATGGTCGAGGCCTTTGTAATCTGACCCTCGTCGACGCCCTTGGCGCCCTTCAACTCGCCGCCGGCGGCGTTGATGCGTGCGACTTCGTCCTGCGGGACGGAGCTGGAGCCGTGCATGACCATCGGGAAGCCGGGCAGGAGCGTGGCGACCTCTTCGATCACCTCGAAATGGAGTCCTTGGCCGCCGGTGAACTTGTAGGCGCCGTGGCTGGTGCCGATCGCGCAGGCGAGACTGTCACAGCCGCTGCGTTTCACGAACTCTTCGACCTGCTTCGGATCGGTCAGCTTGGCATCGGCCTCATCGACCGAGATATGCTCTTCCACGCCGCCCAGCTTGCCGAGCTCGGCTTCAACCGAGATGCCCTTGGCGTGGGCCGCATCAACGACGCGCTTCGTGATGGCGATGTTCTCGTCGAAGTCTTCGGCGCTGGCATCAATCATAACTGAGCTGTAGAAACCGCTCTCGATGCAGTCATAACAGGTCTGCTCGTCGCCGTGGTCGAGATGTACGGCGAAGATGGCCTCCGGGAAAATCTCGTCGGCCGCACGGATCATGGCCTCGAGGAGGATTTTGTCCGTGTAGGCGCGGGCACCCTTGGAAAGCTGGACGATGAAAGGGGCCTTGCTGTCCATGTTGCCGCGGAACAGACCCATGATCTGCTCGGCGTTGTTGATATTGTATGCGCCCACGGCATACTTGCCATATGCGTGCTCGAAAAGTGCCTTGGTGGATACGATCATGGTCTGCCCTTTCTAGTAATTGTAGCTACACCTCTCCCACGAAACTTGGAAGCGAAGGACTATAATGGGGGGGCGGTTTGGGGTCAAGAAAAGGATTTGGATGGGTGCCCTGCACTAGCGGGAAACCTATTCCTCCAGAGGCTCCCCACGCTTGATAGTGGGTGTAGTCATGGTGATCTGGCGGGAGCAGTGCGAGCAGGTGTAGCTCTTGGCACCGTACTGTTCTACGGCATGGCCACAGAAGGGGCAGTTCCCCTCGCGGAGCTGGTTGGCCTGAGGGATGCTTTCCAGAATAGTGTCTAGTCGGAGGGTTTTGTTCCCAAAGCCCGGTGGGTGTGAGTTGTCGGAGGCCTTTTGCACGCGGGGTCGGGCCGGTACGGACATGCTCTCGCTGCATTCCGGGCACTCCAGCTTGCGGCCTTCGAGCTCGGCGTAGAATTCCGTATCGAGTTCCATGTTGATCCCGCAGGCGGGGCAGACGAGAACAGATGTTGTTGGGATTTGGATTCTTTCTTCACAAGCGGGGCAGAAAAAGCCGCTTCCGCCAAGTTCCTCTGTCGCCGAGCAGACGGTTCCGCAGGCTGAGCAGGGGAAAACGAGCTTGGGTTCAGGTGCCTGGACGGTTTCGCTGCACGAGGGGCAGGGGAATTGCTTCCCGACCGCCTTTTCTCCCACGCAACAGTGTTTGCCGCAGCTGCTACACTCAAACAGAATATCCATACACACTATCCTCTTGCCTTCAGAAGTAACACAGTGACCACGATGACGGCCAGTGCAAGATAGAAAAGGGTTTGAATCGGGACCTTGGGCCGCCATCGTTTGGTCCGCAGCCGCTCGGGTTCCTTGGGGCCGGGGTGC
>JAOZSS010000061.1 GCA_029939545.1 Kiritimatiellia bacterium
GCCAGACGCTGAAAATGGGGGGCGCTTAGTCGCATGAGTGAGAGCGGAAGACCGATTACACCCAACGTCACCTCTCTTCGCCACCCAGATGGAAGATCATGGCGATGGTGCCGTTGAAGCCGCCACCGGTGAGTGTAATGTCGTCAGAGTCGCCCCACGACTCTTCTTCCTCGTCAAACAGCACAACGCCGTACTGGTAGACATAGCCAAGCGACCAGCAAATGGACGCGACACTGCCAAGGTGATGGTTTCCACCCAGAACGGCACCCGCTCCTACTGCAATATACGATGCATCAATGTCTGAATCGGCTACCTCACCCGAACCGCCTGAGAGTCTGAATGTGGGGCCCAACCAGATGCGCGTTGAATGCGATCTGACGATTGCGAAGCCAAAGGTGTTGTTGATTTCACCCCCAGTGAAATCAAGCTCGAAATTGGACCGGTCATATTCAACAGACACCTCGGTGTATCCGAGCTCGAGCCGATAGTTGAATACCGATTGCCGTGCTACAGCGGTATCCAGCGCAAGCCCGATGGCGAGGTGGGATCGGTCCATATCCACACTATCAAAATCAGAGTCGCCAATCTCGGCTTCGACCGACGACGTACCATATCGAGTATACATACCGAGCCCCACGGCTTCAGCCGTTTGGCTTGCTGCCGTCAGAATCACACACGCACCAACCGTCATCCAGAACAAGCTTCGCATCATCGCCTCCCCATTATTGATTTTGCGTCCCGGCACCGTGCCGCAACCGCATCGTTCATGCTAGTGCGAGTGCTTGGATCGCGTCAACTCCAAAGCATTGGCCCGTCAAAATGCGACATGGTCTTTTCCTTTGGCCTCATCTCGTGCAGCGGACGGCGGGGCCGCCGTCCCTCCCTGCATGAAACGATACGGAATATGGTGAGAACATATCTTGGGAGGGTCCGCGGCCTCGCGGACCTAGCCGAAGAGGGCCAAAGGGAAAGACCATGTAAAATGCGCTCCTCTGTAAAAACCACTTGATGGATGCGGGAGCGATTGCTACTTTCATCGAAAGTGAATGTGCAAACACCGTCAGCAGTGTCTGCAAATCCAACAAGGGAGGTCGGCTGTGGGTAAGTGTTTAAGGGTTGTGAAGGGGTTCGCCATTGCTTCATTGATGGCTGTGACAATGACAGGGTGCATGAGCATGGGGCGGAGCCCTATGATGCACGATCTAGAGACGGTGGCTAAGCCCAAAGCGGATACCGCCGTTGTCCATTTCCTTCGCCCCACCAAGTACGGCTACGGCATCAAATTTGGCATATGGGATAGCGAGAAGTTTGTCGGCATTCTGGAGGCCGTGCGTCACATCCCTTACGAAACAGAGCCGGGCGAACATATCTTCCTGGCACAGGCGGAGAACTGGTCGGTCGTGCGGGCCACACTGAAGCCTGGCAACAACTACTTCATCCTGGGACGGGTATATCCGGGCTTCTGGAAAGCACGTGTGGGATGCGACCCCGTCTGCAAAGAGGACAAGATATCCCAGGAACAGATTGACGACTGGATGACCCGCCTGATTCCCCGTGGTATGGACCCGGCAATGAGTGAGGCCTATGCGAAGCCTCGCCTTAAGCAGGTCAGGAAGATCCTCAAGCGCGTCGAATCAGGCAAGATTAAGCCGAAAGTCATGACGGCAGAAGACTACCGGTAGCGACACGTCAGACCACGAATGCAGAATGGCGCTCTGCACCTTCGAACGCACGAGAAGCCAGATGGCCGCTTGTTGTGACCTCCTCGCTCCCGCTAAGCGAGAAGCGACTTGGCTTCCTTGTAGATCGCGTCGGCGGTGATGCCGAACTTCTCAGCCAGAATGGCGGCCGGTGCCGAAGCGCCGAAGTGGTTCACGCCAATGATCCTGCCATCAAGACCGACATATTTCTCCCAGCCGGTCGGCCAGCCCGCTTCCACAGCGATGCGTTTGGTGCACTCCCGCGGGAAGACGGATGCCTTATAGGCCTCATCCTGCTTCTCGAAGAGCTCCCAACTCGGGAAACTGACAACGCGAACGGCTTTGCCTTCCTTCGCGAGGCGCTTGCCGGCTTCCAGTGCAATGCTCACTTCGGAGCCGCTGGCGACGATAAGCAGATCATGAGCGCTCGCCACGCTCTCCCAGATGACGTAGGCGCCCTTGTGGAGATTAGAGGCGCACGGCAGCTCGTTGCGGTCGAAGATCGGCAGGTTCTGGCGGGTGAGCAACAGAGCCGTCGGACCTGTCTTGTTTTCCAGCGCCGCCACCCAGGCGTGCTTGGTTTCAGTTGCATCGGACGGACGAATCACCGTGACGTTCGGGGTGATGCGCAGGCTCATCAGCGTTTCGATCGGCTGATGGGTCGGCCCGTCTTCACCCACATAGAAGCTGTCATGCGTGTAGACGTAGATGACCGGCAGGTTCATCAGGGCAGCCACGCGGGTCGTCGGGCGGACATAATCGGCAAACACGAGGAAGGTGGCACCAAAGACGCGGAAGCCGCCATGCACCTGCACACCATTCATGATGGCACCCATGCCGGTCTCACGTACGCCGTAGTGAAAATTGCGTCCTTCAAAGGCGTTGGCGCCAATGTCGCCCATGCCCTTCAAGTTCGTGTTGTTAGAAGGTGCCAAGTCGGCCGATCCACCCACGAGGAACGGAACGGCTTTAGCGAGATCCTGCAGCACTTTGCCGGATGCCGAGCGAGTGGCAATCGAACCACCGGCTTCGAAATCTTCAATCCTGTCAGCGAGGTCTTCAGGAAGCTCGCCCTTGATGCACACATCCCATTCGGCAGCCTTTGCGGGATTGGCCTTTGCGAAGGCGGCAAACTGCTCGTTCCACATGACTTCGCGTTTAGCGTTTTCAGCCGCCGCTTCCTTGAAGGCGGCGTAGACGGCTTCCGGCACATGGAAGGTCTCCGGCGAAATACCGAGGGCTTCCTTGGTCAGGGCCACTTCATCTTCGCCGAGCGGTGCGCCGTGGCAGGCGTGTGAGCCGGCTTTGTTCGGAGAACCGAAACCGATCGTGGTGCTGCAGATGATGACAGACGGCTTGCTGGTTTCTTTGCGCGCACTCTCAGTGGCGGCAGCGATGGCGGCGTGGTCATGGCCATCGATGCGCTGCACGTGCCAGCCATAGGCCTCCATGCGCTTGTCGACATCGTCGGTATAGGTCATGTGCGTGTCGCCTTCGATGGATATGAAGTTCTCATCGTAGAAGACGACCAGGGCGCCGAGACCGTGGTTGCCGGCCAGCGAGAAGACTTCGTGGGAGATGCCTTCCATGAACTCGCCTTCGGAAGCAATCACGTAGGTGAAGTGATCAACAATTTTCTGTTCCGCGGTGTTGAAGCGTGCCGCAAGCATCTTCTCAGCCAGCGCCATGCCGACGGCGTTGCCGCAGCCCTGTCCGAGCGGACCGGTTGTCGTCTCAACGCCGGGCGTGTGACCGTACTCCGGATGCCCGGCCGTCTTCGACCCCCACTGGCGGAACTTCTTGAGCTCTTCAAGCGGCAGATCGTAGCCAGCAAGGTGCAGCAGGCTGTAGATGAGCATGGAACCATGACCAGCC
Source organism: Kiritimatiellia bacterium (assembly GCA_029939545.1). Lineage (GTDB taxonomy): Bacteria > Verrucomicrobiota > Kiritimatiellia > UBA8416 > JABMPJ01 > JABMPJ01. The sequence continues at coordinate 3,576 of JAOZSS010000061.1, forward strand.
GACAACACGAATCGATCGCGATCAGGCCAGGCGGGATTGTCGGGATTGTGCTTCAGAAACTGCGTCCACAGCACGGCGGCTACGTCGGCCATGCCCATCGGCAAACCGGGGTGTCCCGAGTTGGCCGCCTGAACGCCATCCATTGAAAGTCCACGAATCGTATTGGCTACTAGTTTGAGGTCCATATCCATCTACTCCATTGGGGAAGTCTGGCGTTGACGCCGACTCCTATAACACTGCCGGCGGGATCGGGCCGCAATCGGCGGCCCACCCGTACCGACATGAACACAGTTGCGATAGTCTTACACACCGAGGCGATTCTGGCGAATCTTCTCAGCGGCGGTCTGATTGCTCGTGACCTCGTGGCCTTCGAGCGGCACGATCTGCGTGTGAATCGCGTCGAGGATCCAGCTCGGCTGCGGGAAGAAAGCATCTTCCAGCTCGTAGGCCGGGGTAATCCAGTTGCGCGAGCCCACGACGGCAGGCGGTGCGTCCAGGTAGTCGAACGCCATCTGCGACAGGTTGGCGGCGATGCTCTGCATCACCGAGCCGCGCTCGCAAGCGTCGGAGGACAGCACGACACGGCCTGTCTTCTTGATGGACTCAACCAGCGGCTCATAGTCGAGCGGGTTGATGCTGCGGCAATCCCAGACGTCGGCCGTCATGCCATACTTCTCCTTGAGCGTATCAGCGGCCTCAAGCGCACGGTAGAGCGTAGCGCCAATCGTGATGATCGTGACATCATCACCATCGCGACGCTTGGCCGGCGGTCCGAGCGGCACTTCATAGTACCCTTCGGGGACTTCCTCTTCAAAGAGCTCACCGATGTCATACAGGCGCTGGCTCTCCAGGAAGATAACCGGATCCGTTCCGCTGAGCGCTGTGTTGAGCATGCCCTTGGCGTCATACGGCGTGACCGGGAAGACCACCTTCAACCCGGGAATATGGTTCACCAGCGCACTCCAGTCCTGCGAGTGCTGGGCCCCGTACTTGGAGCCAACCGACACGCGCATCACCAGCGGCATCTCGAGGATGCCGGCCGACATGCTCTGCCACTTGGACATCTGGTTAAAGACCTCATCACCGGCGCGGCCCAGGAAGTCGCAGTACATCAACTCAACCATGGCTCGGCCCCCTTCGAGTGCATAGCCAACACCCGTACCGACAATCGCCGCTTCAGAAATCGGCGAGTTGAAGAGACGGTGATACGGAAGCGCTTCGGTCAAGCCGCGATAACAGGCAAAAGCCCCACCCCAGTCACGGTTCTCTTCGCCGTAGGCCACCATCGTGGGATCTTCTTTGAAGCGGTGCAAAGCCGATTCGAAGATCGCATCGCGATACTGGAACACCTTGTTCTTCGCCACGGGCTTGCCATCGACAATACCGGCGCGTGAGCGGCGGGACAGCTGCTTCACGCGCGCATTGTCCTCACCGGCATCCAGCAGCTCGGGCTCGCGGGCGTCGAGACTGAGCTTCGTGTTGTTCGAGAACATGATGTCCTCAATGAAGTTCGGATCGACGTACGGCGAGATGTTGTCATCGATCGCCAGCTTCATGGCGTTCGAAACCACACCCACAAGCTCAGCCTTGATCGCCTCGAAACCGGCGGCATCCAGGACACCGGCGGCCTTGAGCTCTCCGGAGAACCAGGCGATGGAATCCTGCGATTCCCACAGATCCATCTCGTCCTTGTCACGGTAGGATGACGCATCCGAGGGGGAGTGACCCGAGTAGCGGTACGTGAGCGTATCCAGCAGGACGGGACCTTCGCCCTTGGCAATGGTTTCCATCTTGCGCTTAATCGCATCGGCAACCGCCAGCGGGTTGTAGCCGTCCACACGTTCAGCATGCATCGCCGCAGCATTCACGCCGGCACCCATGCGTGCCATAACGTCATAGCCCATGGTCTCGGTCGAGGTCTGACCGCCCATGCCGTAGAAGTTGTTCATGAAGTTAAAGATGATCGGCAGGCCACCCTTGCGATCTTCGGGCCAGAGCGTATCGAACTGGCTCATCGCCGCAAAGTTCAGCGCTTCCCACACCGGGCCACAGCCCATGGAGGCGTCACCGATGTTGGCGATCACGATGCCGTCCTTCTTGTTGACCTTCTTATACAGCGCCGCCCCAGCAGCGATGTCCGCCGAACCACCCACGATGGCGTTGTTCGGATAGATGCCAAACGGGGTGAAGAACGCATGCATGGATCCGCCCAAACCGCGGTTGAAGCCGGGCTTGCGGGCAAAGATCTCAGCCAGTGATCCGTAGACGAGGAACTGGCGGGCCAGCTCCTTGACCGAATCGGTCTTCACATGCTTCTCGACAATCGCGAGACACTCACCGTCCATGAAGGACTTCATGATCTCCATCAGCGTGTCGTCATCGAGCTTACGAATGGCAGACATGCCCTTGGCCAGAATCTCACCGTGCGAGCGATGCGACCCGAAAATGTGGTCGTCCACGTTGAGGTAGAAGGCCTGCCCCACAGAGGAGGCTTCCTGCCCCATGGAAAGATGGGCGGGACCGGGGTGGTTATACTCCATGCCCTGGTAGACGCCGGCCGTCTTGATCTCGTTGATCATGAACTCGAATTCACGGATCAACTGCATGTCTTCCAACATGCCGATGATGGCCTCTTTGCCGAGCGCTTTAGCTTCCTCGGCCACGGTACGCTTGTAGGCGTTCAGCGGAACGGTCGGAAACTTGAGTTTCCCGGGCTTACGTTCTTCGACGGGGTCTACAATATGAATCTTTGGCATCGTCTCTCTCCCTATGGTTGAATCTACTTACACTCTTCAAATGGAGTCACTGACCCCTGACTCCTGATCAGTGGCTCGTTGCAATCAGCGTATCCCGAATCAACTCCGATACCGTCGGGTGCGGGAATACAATCTCTTCAATCTCTTTCACGCGCATTTCAGTCTCAATCATCGCCGCTGCCCCGAAGATCATTTCGGAACAGGCGCCGCCAATCATATGCACGCCCAATAACACGTTTGTCTCCGCATGGATCAGGACCTTGCAGACACCGCGTCCATTGCTGTTCTCGGCCAGGAAGCGTCCACTCGCCATCATCGGCATCTTGCCAGCCTTGACCGGAATGCCCTGCTCCTTGGCCTGCGCCTCGGTGATCCCCACCGTCGCCACTTCGGGCGTCGTGTAGATCACGCTGGGAATCGCGTCATAGCGCATATGGTCGGGACGTCCGCACAGGTTGTGCACCACGACCTCACCCATCCGCGATGCGGAGTGAGCCAACCACTGCTTGCCAGTCACGTCGCCAATGGCGTAGACGCCCGGCACGTTCGTGGCGCAGTTGTCGTCCACCTTGATCCCGCGCCGATCGAAGTCAATCTTCACGTCTTCCAGCCCGAGGCCATCGACGTTGCAGGTACGGCCCGTGGCCACCAGCACGTGGCTGGCCTCGACCGCTTCCTGCTTGTCCTTCACTGAGAAAGTCACGCTGCCTTCGCCAATCGACTCCACGCGAGCGCCTATGTGGAAGGTGATGTTGCGCTTGGAAAGCTCCTGCCGCAGCAGCTTGGCGATCCCGGCATCCACGGCCGGACAGATCTCCGGCAGCATCTCAATCACCGTGACCGGCACACCCAGCGTCCCGAAGAAGCAGGCGAACTCGCAACCGATCACCCCGCCACCCACAACCACCAGGCTCTCTGGCATCGCATCGATGTCCAGCAGCCGTGTCGAATCGTAGACGCAGTCATTATCGATGCCTGGGATCGGCGGCTTGGCCGGCGATGACCCGACGGCGATCATGATGTTGTCGCCCTCGTAGACATCGTCGCCCACCTTGACCTCGCGCTTCGAGACCAGCTTGGCTTCGCCGTTGACCACCGTCACCTTGTTGCGCTTCATGAGGCCGGCGATCCCCTTGCGCAGGGTTTCGATAACCTTCTGCTTGCGAGCCATGACCGTGGCGAGGTCGAATGACACGTTCTCGCTCTTCACGCCATAGGCCTCGCCGTGTGTGGCGTAGTGGAAGACCTTGGAGGAGTTGAGCAGAGTCTTCGACGGCACACAGCCGCAGTTAAGACACACGCCGCCCAGCTCTCCCTTTTCGATCAGCAGGACCTTCTTGCCCTGCTCCCCTGCCCGCTCGGCGGCCACATAGCCACCGGGACCGGCACCAATGATAATCAGATCATAACTCATTCTCTATCATCCTTTGTCTGGAGCCGGGACGCCCTCGTCCCTGACAAGCGGCGTGAGGGCACGCCGCCTCCATGTTCGATGTCCCTACTGCGCGAGCGTAAGCTCAAAGTTCTCCAACGAGGTGCAGAGCGTCTTGAGGAAGCGTGCCGCCGGTGCGCCGTCCACCACCTGGTGATCCACGGTCAGACTCAGGTTGATCGACTGCACATGCTTGACCTCACCGTCCTGCATGACCGGCTTCAGCGACAGACCGCCGACGCCGAGGATCGCCACTTCCGGAATATTGAGGACCGGCGTGAAGCTCTCGACCCCGAGCATACCCATGTTCGTAATCGTGAACGTACCGCCCTGTAGCAGATCCGGATTGATGTTGCCGGTCTGGCAACTGGCCAGCAGCGGCTTCGCCGTCGACGAGAGCTGACTCAGCGTGAGCTGGTCGGCGCCGTGCACCACCGGAACCATCAGTCCGCGCTCGGTGTCCGTCGCAATGCCCAGGTTGACAGTGGGATACTGCACCGACTTATCACCCAGGAAGCGCGCGTTGATCTGGGGTGAGCCGCGCAGCACCTGCACTGTGGCGAAGGCGACAATGTCGTTGATCGTGATGTTGGGCAGACCCAACGTTTCGCCCTGCGCCTTCACCTTGGCGCGATAGGCCAGGATGCCGGTGGCATCGAAGCTCTTGTTCATGGTGAGCTGCGCGGTCGTCGCGAGTGACTCGTGCATCTTGCCGGCGATGAGCTTGCGGATACCGGTGAGCGGAATCACGGTCGGCTCGCCCGACGGGACGGCCTGCCCGCCTGCTTGCGCAGCTTGCGGCGTGGCCGGAGCCGCGCCAAGATCGGAGGCCAGCACCATGCCACCCGGACCGGACCCATGGGCCGGAGCGGCAAGACCCGTCGCCGCAGCCGCAGCACGTGCCGCAGCGCTCAGACGCGGCTGACCCGCCGCAGCAGCCTGGACATCGCGTTCGATCACGCGTCCTCCGGGACCGGAGCCTGCGAGGCTATCAGCTTGTACGCCACTTGCGGCAGCGGCTTTGCGTGCACGGGGACTCACGCCTACAGCCTTCTGTCCGCTACCCGCAACAGGTGCGACAGCTTCAGCAACCGGTGCCGCCACTTCGGCCGCAGCAGGCGCCGCAGCAACCGGTGCCGCCGGGGCCTCGCAGCCACCCGCGGTATCGGGCTTCAGTGCGGAGGCATCTTCACCCGCATCGCCAACCGCCGCGATATTCATCAGCACAGGAATGTCGTCACCCGCTTCAAAGAAGCGAGCCACCAGCGTTCCTGCGACCGGGCTTTCAACCTCGAATACGGCTTTATCAGTTTCAATACTAGCAACGGCGGTGCCCTCTTCAATCGCCGCGCCAACGTCTACAAGCCACTCCACCAGAATACAGCTCTCAACGGACTGTCCCTGCCTGGGCATAATGATCGGTGTTGCCATGATTATTTACCTCTCTCCTCTGTTAATCCTCTACTCGCCTCCGCCCCGCTTGCCGGAGTGGAGCGAAGCGCTTCTCTCGCGCTCACCGGGCGCGAATTGATTTGCTCCATCATCGCTTGTATTACCAAGCATGACTCCACCGGGACAAGCCCGGTGGTGGTCTTGATCCCGATACCTCTACCTCATCTCCTGTCCGCCCGTGACGTTGATCGCCTGACCGGTCATGTAGGCTGACAGGTCAGATGCCATGTAGACCAGCATATTACCTACGTCCTCATACTCGCAGCCGCGACGCAGCGGCACCTGGTTCACATAGAACTGCTTCACATCTTCGATCGTCTCGGCGCCGGGCACCTTGCCGGCCTCGAGGTACTGCTTGAAGAGCCCCTTCTCCGGATCGGTCCAGAGTGTACCGCTAAGCAGGTTGCCGGGACAGATCGCGTTGCAGCGAATGCCGAGGGGCGCCAGCTCAAGCGCGACGCTCTGTACCAGGCCGATGCCGCCAAACTTGCTGGCCGCGTAGGCGCTGTTGGCCGCGCTGCCCTTTTTGCCCGACTTGGAGTTGATCGCAATAATCGAGCCGCTGCCCTGCTCCTTCATGATGCGGGCGGCGTGCTTGAAGGTCAGGAACGTGCCGAACAGGTTGACATTCATGACCGCGCGCCATTTGTTGGCCTCGGCCTCGGCGATTCCTTCCGCAATCAGGATCGCAGCGTTGACCACAACCACGTCAACGCGACCGAACTGGTCGATCGCCAGCTTGAAGAGCGACTCGACACTGGCCTCGTCAGAGACGTCGACCTTCATCGCGAACGCCTTGCCGCCGGACTCAACAATCCTCGCGGCCGTGGATGCGGCGCCCTCTTCGTTTATGTCGCCAATCACGACACCACAGCCTTCCGCAGCCAGGCGAAGGCAAAGCGCCTCACCCAACCCCTGGGCGCCCCCGGTCACAACAGCAATTCTGTCTTTCAGTATCATACTTGTCAGTCCCCAGTCGTGAGTCTATTTCGTAGTTCGGCTGTTCGGCTGTTCGTCATAATGCGCCAGCAACGCTTCTTCCGCTTCCTTGGTCCATACATCGTTTACAAGCTTGGCGGCGACCTCCGGCAGCGTGGCCGCCAAGTCCGTCAGCAGTGTCAGTTTCAGATCCTTGCATGACGGATAGACCATGATCTTACCCGGCACTTCCTGCTTCTCGACCTTCCGGATTCCGAGCACTGCATCGTTCAGCCCGGAGATGGCGGCCACCGAAACGTTGGTGTCGATATCGCCTTCGGCCACGTGGTTGAGCACGATCTCGATGTCTTCCATCGTCGAGCCGGACGTCCCAACGAAGTAGAGCTGATTGGCGCAGTAGGTGTCCAAGTCGACCTCGCCATACTTGTCGGCGGGGATGCCGGCGAAGATGTCGATGATCCCTTTGGGGGCACAGCTCGTAACGGCGGTCGCCACGAGGGCAGGGACTGGGGCCATAACAACCTGTAGGTCGAACTTTATATCCTGCTGCGTCTTCGTCGGATTGTAGCCGACATAGGTCGTGCCATTGGCTGCCGCCGTGGGTTCGGCGATCTTGGCCAGGGCCTCCAGGCGCTCGTCGCTCAGGTCGGCGGCGTAGACGGTCACGCCATCACCGACGCAGAGGTCGCGAATCACATGCGTCACCCCCATCGGCCCCGCGGCGCCAATGATGTTGACGTTATCGCCTTTGCGCATCTCACAGCGTTCAGGAATGGAGGACAACGCCGCCATAACGTCGCCGCCGGGCGTACCGACTATCCGAAAGCCACGGTAGTGGACGCCGCCTACGGCCGTCATCACGGGCTTGCCAAAGGTTCCGCCGCACTGGCAGGTGATGAAAAGCGCGCCTTTCTTTCCCTTGGCGAAGAGCGAGCCCATGACATCGGCATCCGAACCAAAATAGATAATGTCATCGAAATGATTGTCAGGAACTTCTTCAAGACTCGTCAGAGCGCCTTCGCAGGTACATCCACCCGGCTTCAAAACAACCCGTACACGCTCGGCGGGCTCGGGATTCTCACGGAAGAACTTGTGGGCGGCTTCCTTATCCCCCTGGGCTTCAGAAACGATAAGCAGGCTCCCCCCCTCCTTCAATCCCTGCCGCTGCACTTCCTGGTAGGCATCCTCGCCACAGGCCCACGGCTCGGAAAGCGCAAAGGCGGAAGCGGCGCGCTGATCGGCCGGCGCGCTCAAAAGCATGGAGGTGCCGTCGGGTGAGATAATGATGCGCTCATCCAGCAGCACGTATTCCTGCAGGGCGCCCTCAAAGTTGTAGCCGAACGCGCCGTTGGAGTTGGCGGTCTCGATCCAGCGCCAGTCGGCCTGGATCATGTAGCGCTCGCCCACCTTGAAGCGTTCGACCTTGTCGCCCACCGCGATGATCTCCACTACCGGCTCGTGTCCCGGAACGGTTGGCTTCTCGCCCGGAACGTAGGCCGGGTTCTCCTGCAATACGACGGGGTCGAGGCCGGCAACGACCTCCGACTTGCGGACGTGACCGGAGAACTGTTTGAGCAGCTTGAGGTCTGAGAAACAGAGGCCCACAACCACGACCTTGCAGAGGATCTGGTTCTCGTTCGGGGTATAGACCGCCTTCGCTTCGTTCAGAACCAGCTCGTCGGGTCCGACCAGTTGGACCGCGCGCTGCGTTTCAGGAATCGTGCTCATTGTGTTTTCCTACAGTAAAGCCAGGATATCGCCTGGCGCTGATGTCGTGTTTATCTCAGCCAGGCGCTCGCCCTGCCCCGGACAGAATCGTGATCCGAACTCCTCGTAGAAAGCATTCTTTGCTTCCACGCCGGAAAACGTGCGGACCGCCCAGTCACTCAGGTAGCCCAGGCCTGCGGTCGACTGGAGGACGGAGTGGGCATAAACAATGTGCATGCCCTTGGTAAAGACCGGCA
>JAOZSS010000246.1 GCA_029939545.1 Kiritimatiellia bacterium
AGCGGACTGACGGTTGTCCGCAACCTGCACGCCGCGATGGCCGCGCGCGGATGGACCTGTACCGGGTCCCTCCCTGTCAGCGCGTCGGTGTCCCACTTGACCCGCGTCCGCGCGCCTCTCGGCAAGGCGCAGCTCATTATCGTCAACGGTGAAGGGTCGCTCCATCACAACAGCCGCAACACCCAGCGCCTGCTGGCGATCTGCTCACAGCTTCAACTGTCCCATCCCGTGGCGATCATCAACACCATCTGGCAGGAAAACGATACCGCCACATGGAAGCCCATACTGGATGCGTGCGTAGCGGTCTATGCCCGCGACCGCCGTAGCAGGGAACAGCTCATCGGTATCGGCGTTGACGCCGGGCTGGCCCCGGACCTCACCTTCTATGATTACCCGGCACTATCGACGCGCACGGGCGAGCACTATGCCTGTACGGACTCCGTGATGGATGAGTGGACAAAATGGGCAATGGAGCAGTGCGAAAGCGCATCGGACATGGACTTCATCACGCTGTTCACCAGGACGCTTACCCATACGCGCGGCATGCGCGATTGGGGCAAACGCATCAAGTACGCCGTCTACCCGCTGCTTCCACACAGACTCCAGGCGCGCGTTGCAGCCCGGTACCGTACGCTGGCCCATGCCGAGGACGACACGACGGCACTGCTCGAGCGAATGAGCTCCGCCCGCGCCATCTGCGTCGCGCGCTACCACGCCCTTTGCTTCGCCCTGCAGCAGAACAGGCCCTTCGTGGCCGTGCCGTCGAATTCGTTCAAGAGCGAGGCGCTGCTGGAGGACGTCGGACTGCGCCACGACACGTTTCTCTACCGTGAACGGGATGCATCGTCTCTGCGTGATGCGCTCGCAAGCGCCGCCGACAGGCAAGAGGAATTCAGATCCACCATCGCCGCATTCAACCAGTCGGCACGCCAACAAATTGACGCCATGTTTGATTCGCTTACAAGCAGTCTGCCTGAATGAGAGTCGATTAACGTGACAGATTACTTCTTCATATCATCGCCCCTGCACTTCCTGATCGCGGCCAACATCTCGATACAGAGCGTCCGGAACGAGAGCGTCCTCGTGATTATGGCCCGCGACGGCGGCATCGCCGACCGCTTTCGCCTCGCGGCGGAGCAACATCCCGACATCTTCAACCGCATCATCGTTCTGCCGATCGAAGCGAACCAGGGACGCCGCACGCGCTCCCCCCGATTCCGCGCGATCAAGGAGCTGTTTTCCGTCGCCGGGCAGGCACGACTCTTCACCGGCAACGACCGTCGACTCGACTTTCAGTATGCCATGCATGTCGCGACGGAGAGCGGCGCGCGACCGCAAGGGATCTACATGGACGAAGGGGCGGTGACCTACATGGGGCACAAGTCCATGAACCGCATCGCCCATCGTTACATCGACCCGCTGTTCAAGCGGCTCTTCATCGGCCGTTGGTACCAACCGGCGATCACCACGGGCGCCTCGGCATGGGTGGACACCCTTTATGCGGCGTTTCCCGAGCATGTCCATCCGCTGCTGAAGAAGAAGCCGCTCGTTGCCATCGCCTCCGAGCCTTTCGCCACACCGCAATTCAAAGCGCTGGCCCGTGACATGCTGCCCGACGGCGAGGCAAGCGCCGAAGCACTCCGCGGCATCAAGGTGGTGGTTACCCTGCCCCACGAAGCCAGCTATATCCATGCACCCGCCACCTACGAAGCGATCAGCGGCCATCTCCTCGCACATTTCGAGCCTTCGCAGGTCGCCATCAAACCGCATCCGCGTATCACGGATAGAGACCTCCTTACGCGCCTGTTCCCCGGCGCAATCCTCCTGGAGCCGACGGTGGGCATGGAGGTGCTACTGGCCCTGCTGGATGAGGACTGCCTGGTGGCGGGCGACATCTCCTCAACGCTGCTGACCACCAAATGGCTACGTCCATCGCTGCCCGTCGTCGCGCTAATGGTTCACGCGGCGCCGCCTGAGCTGATGACGGACCTTTACACGGCTCTGGAGATTCCCATGGTCGCGCCGGAGGCGCTGCCCGAGTGGCTAAGCGTGCTCAGGCCCGTGACGAAGCATCGTTGAAACGCTCTTTGAGCATACGGGCTGCCAACTTGGGTTCACGCCATGCATCCACCAGCCCGCAGTGGCGCTGGTAGCGTTTCTTTCTGAGCGTGGCGTAGTCCTGGAACGACCAGATGAAGAAGCCCGCCACGGCCGGGTGGGCGGCAATGGCATTCAGATCGCGCGCGATGCGATCGGCCTGATCCTGCTCCATCGCGAGGTCGCCACGTACGGCGTGCGGACTGTTGGAGCATTCGCTGACCAGCGCCACGCCCGTCGTGGCGTAGTCAGCGACCTCGTCCAGCGCGTCCAGTTCGTAGTTGCAGCCCCACACATCGACCCGATTCAGCGTGTTCTGGCGCTTGGCGCGGTAGAGATGGTTCTCCGCGTAGATCGTGAAGCGGTCCGGATCCAGCTCGTGGGCGATTCCCCCCAGCCGCTCGTAGGCCTCGCGCGAACGCGACTCGTTCCCGAGTCCCCAGAGAATGATGGACGGATGATGGCGGTCGCGCAGAATCATGCCGCGCAACTGACGCGCGGCGGCGTCGAGCCACTTGCCGGTGGTCACGCTCTTCCAGGTGGCTATCTCGGCGTAGACGAGAAGGCCCAGCTCATCACAGGCATCTAGGAAGGCGGGGTGCTGCGGATAGTGGGCCAGGCGCACGGCGTTGAGACCCATCGCCTTGATCGCCTCCGCATCAGCGCGGTGCTGCGCCAGGGGAAGCGCCGACCCGTAGCCGGGCATGCTCGCATGGCGGTTGCAGCCGCGAATCTCAACACGGCGGCCGTTGAGGATGAACCCCTCCCCCTTTCGAAATTCGATGGTCCGTACACCAAACCGTTTACGGACCGTGTCGACGGGCGTACCGTCTACGCTCAGCGTGCCGACCGCGGTGTACAGTACCGGCTTGTCGATATCCCAGCGCTCGAAGGCGGAGAGATCATCGATCGTTGCTGTTTGCGCCGGCCCGACATCCTGTTCAATCACACGTTCACCCGCAGCGCTCAGAATCTGCCAGCGGACCCGGACAGTGTCGGGCACACGGGCACCATGGAGCCGATGGTCGATTGTGATGGCCGCATCGGAACAGCGGATATGGACGCTCTCGACATCGAGCCGGAGGGTTGGACGCCGCTCCAGCCAGACACGC
>JAOZSS010000062.1:0-2855 GCA_029939545.1 Kiritimatiellia bacterium
CGGAATGCGACCATACGGTCCACCACTCGTTGCGACTGCCTCTCGAGACCGCCATACAACTTGTAGCCGAGCGGGGTGCCGTCCTCAAGATACAGGACGCCTATCGCCCCAACCTGGTACACAACCCGAAGTCACTCCACAAGGAAGGGCGCGCCGTCGATCTCACGTGCAACGACATAGTGCTCGAGGAACTCGCCAAGATTTGCTGGCAGGCCGGCTTCGACTGGGTCTACCACGAGAAGGGCTCCCGCAACAACGGCCCGCACATCCACGCCTCCGTGGCGCGGTAGTAAAAAAAGCAACCACCAAGACACAACGGCCTGGTGGTTGCTTCCTCTGATCTCCGTCTTCCGATCTCTGACTTCCCCCCCCTACGGCATCGGCAGTCCGTCCATCGATGCGGCGTAACGCTCCAGCATCTCGTCGGGCAGATCGTGGTCGCTCAGCTCGCCGTTCAGGTAGGCCTCGTAAGCGGTCAGGTCCATCAAGCCGTGGCCCGACCAGTTCATAAGGATGACCCTCTCCTTGCCCTCTTCCTTCGCCCGCCTGGCTTCGCGAATGGCCTGCGCGATGGCGTGTGAGGTCTCCGGTGCAGGGATAAATCCCTCGGTATGGGCCCACTGCAGCGCACCTTCGTAGCACTCGAGCTGGTGAATGGCCTCGGCCTCGATCAGGCCCTCGTTCATCGCGTGGCTAACCATCGGGGCCATGCCGTGGTAGCGCAAGCCGCCGGCGTGAATCGGGGGCGGCACATAGGTGTGCCCCAGGCTGTGCATCGGCAGCAACGGCGTCATCATGGCCACGTCGCCGGAGTCGTAACGATACTTGGCCTTGGTCAGGGTCGGACAGGCGGCGGGCTCGGTGGCCACGATGCGAATGTCCTTGCCGTGAATCTTGTCGCAGATGAACGGGAAACTCAGCCCCGCGAAGTTGGAGCCGCCGCCGGCGCAACCGATTATGACGTCGGGATTCTCGCCCAGCTTCTCCATCTGCTTCTGCGCCTCCAGGCCGATGATCGTCTGGTGAAGCATCACGTGGTTCAAGACGCTGCCCAGCGAGTAGCGTGCTTTCGGATCGGGCACAGCCTCCTCGAGGGCTTCACTGATCGCGATGCCCAGGCTGCCGGGCGTGTCCGGATCCTTTTCGAGAATCGAACGCCCTACCTGTGTATCCATGTTCGGGCTCGGCACACACTCGCCACCCCACACGCGCATCATCATTTTGCGAAAGGGCTTCTGATCGAAGCTGATCCGGACCATGAACACCTTGCACTGAATGCCGATAAGCTTGCAGGCAAACGACAGCGCGCTGCCCCATTGCCCCGCACCCGTCTCGGTGGTCAGCCGCGTGATCCCGAACTCGCGGTTGAAGTAGGCCTGTGCCACGGCCGTGTTGGGCTTGTGGCTTCCCGGGGGCGAGACACCCTCGTTCTTGTAGTAGATCTTGGCGGGTGTTCCCAGTGCCTCCTCCAGACGACGCGCGCGGTAAAGCGGAGTCGGGCGCCAGATCTTCAGGATGCCGAGGACCTCTTCGGGGATGTCGATCCATCGCTCCTGGCTCATCTCCTGTTCAATCAGGTTCATGGGAAAGACCGGGGCCAGCGCATCCGGACCAATGGGATTTCCCTCGGGATCAACCGGCGGCGGCATCGGCTTTTCAAAATCAGCGGCCAGGTTATACCACTGCCTCGGAATCTCATCCTCGCTCAGATGGATCTTGATCAACTCACTCATGCACCCTCCTTCGTACTATGATTACGAATGCCTGCCGACGGCAGGTCACTCCTCGTTCTTCGATTTGATTAACGTCCTACAGACGGAACCACGCTTCTTCAGCACACGGGAACCCCGTGTGATCTTGCAGAGGCTGATACCCAACCGTGCGGCCACTTCACGCTGCGACATGCCGTTCTCAAGCATCTCCATCAATTTCCAACGCAACGCCAGATCGTGGCGCTCCGCATCGGTGAGAATCTCCCCCAGGAACCGGTCCATCCGAGCCGAATCCTTGATACGGCAAAACACATCCACTATCTTGTCGCGCTGCTTCATAGGCTTACCACTTCGCAACTACTCAGGTAGTCAGAATTCAGTAGTCAGAATTCGGAATAACTAGAGAATACGCTTCCCATTGTCTATTGACCTGATCCCGCCTGCATGGGTTGGCACACACAGGTCAGCAACAGCTCGTTGCTGGATCTCTCATTCTGACTTCTGAATTCTGGCTGCTGACTCCGGAGTCGTTACACCACTTCTACACTGAAAAACACAAACTATCGAAGCCGCAATATAGTGTAAAGGGATTTTCCGGAGTCCCCTTCCTCAGTCCGAGTGCAATTCGGCATACACCTCGCGACCGAGGCGGGCCACCGTGTAGGGCTTCTCGATATAGCGCTTCACGCCAGCTTCGCGCATGGCCTGGATTGCATCCACGTGTGCAAACCCGCTTGCCACCACGGCTTTCAACCCGGGATGCAGCTCAGACAGATGCGTGTAGGTCTCGCGGCCATCCATTCCCTGCGGCATGATCATATCGAGCAGCACGAGGTCGACAGGGAAGGACTCCAGGTGTTTGATCGCCTCCTCACCGCTCGCCTCGGTCTCCACGCGATAGTTCAAACGCTCCAGGATATACTGGGCGATCCGGCGCTGCGCCGGCTCGTCGTCCACCACCAGAATATGTTCGCCGTTGCCGCGATAGTCCTGCACGGATTCTACATCCTCCGGGCCCGGGACCACCGCACGTGTAGCAGGCAGGTAGATCGTAAACGTTGTACCCTGCTCCGAGCTGACCACGTCCACAAATCCGCCGTGGTCGTGCACCACGTTCCAGACCACCGGCAGACCCAGCCCGGT
>JAOZSS010000062.1:2865-12093 GCA_029939545.1 Kiritimatiellia bacterium
GTCTCCCTTGTGGTTCTTGACGATGTCGTAACTGATGCTCAGACCCAGCCCGGTGCCACCCCACCCCAAGACTTTGCGGGTGAAGAATGGCTCGAATATTCGTGACCGATCTTCATCCGACACCTGCTTGCCAGTGTCGACCACTTCCAGGATCACATACTCACCGGGTGGAACCTCTTCAAACACCTTCATAGGCTCATCGAGGTAGCGATTCTCCGTGCGGACAGTGACGGCGCCTCCTGCTTCAGCAATCTCGATCGCATTCAGGACCAGGTTGGCAACGGCACGCCGAATCTGAAGCGGAGCACAGGACACACTCAACACGCCGGAGTCCAAGTTCGTCTCTACCTTTACATCGGGATGGCGGCTCATTAGCTCTTCGTGCTCCGATGAAGCCAGGTATTCGGTCAGGATGCGCGATAGATTTGCAGGAACCAGGCTGGCGTTTATGTCCATGACACGCGACAGCCCGGCCATATCTTTCACCACCGCCGCCGCACGGAAGCCGCTCTCCCGGATGGTTTCCAGCGGTTCGCGCAGGTCGCTGTCTTCCGGCAGGTCGAGCAGCAGCAGGTCCGGGTAGGAAATCATGCCCGAGAGGATGTTGTTGAGATCGTGCGCCACGCCGCCAGCCAACAGGTTCAGTGCCTCCATCTTCTCCGCCCGGATCAATCGCCCGCGCAGACGTTCGCGCTCCCCGTCGGCCTCTTTGATCTGCTGTATATCGCGCCCCACGCCAATGACGGATTCCACGTTGCCGTGGTCATCCAGCACAGCCGTATAGCGCCAGGCAATCCAACGCCAACCTTGACACGTCAACGCCCGTTGCTCGATGTAGCAGGTATGCGGCGGCGACACGAGTGACTCCATTGCCTTTGTGACGGCCGCACGATCGTCCTCGTGCACCATGGGCATAAATGAATGCCCGATCAGCTCCTCCTCGCTATTCCCGAACACACGACAATACGCGGGGCTGACAAACAGAAAGCGTCCCTCCGCATCCACCTTCACCACCATGTCGCCGGCGTTGTCCACGAGCAACCGATACTTCTCTTCAGATTCAAGCAAGGCCTGCTGTCCGCGCCGGTGCTCCGTGGTCGCCGTCGCCAGCAGGGCGGCCGGAGTAAACGACAGCAGGAGAAAGGCCTGTAGGTCCATGATCGCCCCTACCTGCTCCGCATCCGCGAACGGTCCGTGTCCCCGCGAGGCGTTCCAGACCGCCAGCAACGCAATCGTGAGACTGCTCGCAAAGCAGTAGGCCGGCCCGAGTCGTACCGCGGCCCACACGAGAAAAGGTATGGGAATGTAATAGAGCGAATGGAACTGCTGTGTCTCAGATGGATCGTGACGGAACAGCACGAAGGAGGCAGCAACGAGCGTGACAGCGACCGCGCCCAACTCGAACCACCCCACGTCAGTGCGGCGCTTCATCTCACGGGCAGCCGGACCGAACAACACAACCAATAGAGGTGTGAACGTGGCATGGGTCAGTGCATCGGAGAGAATCCACGTGCGTACACCGATCCAGTATTCGGGATCGGTCACCGTCGCCCCCGAAACGGAGGCACCGATGAACCCGGCGACGAACGGCCCCACCACCACGGCGGCCGCAATGAACACGACCATATCGAGCAGACGGTTGAATCGGATCGACTTCCCCAATACCGCCTCGATCAGGACAGCCGCCAGCAAGGCCCCGACCAAACCCGCAGCCAAGTAGACACCGCTGGTGAGAATCGGTATACCCAAAGGAAGCTGGGCCAGAAGATGGGCGGGAATCACGGCCAGCATAAACCCCAACCACTGACGTCGTGGCGTGGTGAGCAGGACCGTCAACAACACCGCGGCGGGAGGCCACAGTGCGCCCACATCGGATTTCGGGAAGGAAAGATAGAGTCCCAAGTGGACGCAGAGATAGTAGAACACTGCGACCAACAGCAGCTTCTGCGAATACGGACTATCCGCCAGAGCCTTCTGAAACCGGGGCCATCCCTTCAACATACTCTCCCTGTAAACCGCTTCGCCCTGCCTACCGCTGTAGAAAACAGATGCACTGGACCTGGGTATTCCGCTACCCTCTCTCTATGACATTACCGGCACATGACCATTTCATGAAGTTGGCACTTAGGGAAGCGGAAAAAGCAGCCGAGGCCGGGGAGGTACCGGCCGGGTGCATCATCATCAACAACACG
Organism: Kiritimatiellia bacterium; assembly: GCA_029939545.1. Lineage (GTDB taxonomy): Bacteria > Verrucomicrobiota > Kiritimatiellia > UBA8416 > JABMPJ01 > JABMPJ01. The sequence continues at coordinate 5,058 of JAOZSS010000062.1, forward strand.
TCCGCCGATCGCGAAATCCCCGTGGGGGCCATTCTCGGCAAAGCCCACAACCAAACCGAGCTACTCAAGGACCCGACCGCCCATGCCGAAATGATCGCCATCACCCAGGCCGCCAACACCCTCGGCGACTGGAGGCTGACCGACACGATTCTGTATGTGACCAAGGAGCCCTGTTCCATGTGCGCAGGAGGAATCGTGTTGGCACGCGTGCCGACAGTCGTTTACGGCGTCACCGACCCTAAGCGCGGCGGGGCTCAATCGATCTTCAACATCCTCGACCACCCCAACCTGAACCACCGCTGCGAGGTCGTGACGGGGGTGATGGAGACGGAGTGCAGGGAGGTACTGCAGGCGTTTTTTCGGGAGAGAAGGTGAGAGCCTCGCCGATGTCAGCACTTCTCATTATGGCATTACTTCAAGCCGCTCTGTCGTACCGATGTTTGACGATCTTGCCGTTGTGCGTTATATGCGGCCCTCGATTTCAGTCTTCATGCACTCCGTTCACGGAGATCAGGGTCTATGTGAGGTGCTGAGCGCCGCGATGGCGTTGTGTAACACGATTTGATTACAAGGGGAGTACGGCTATGTCAAAATCCATCGGTATTGATCTGGGAACGACCAATTCGGCGGGGGCGATAAAGCGGGTCGGCACGGAGGCACTGAAGAATGCAGAAGGGGATTTCATTACTCCTTCTTGCGTCGCCTTCATGAAAAAAAAGGGTCTCTTCGGAAAATCGGGTTTCGTGGTGGGGAAAGACGCTCTGGAGTGGCTGAAGCAGAATCCGGAGAATACCGTAGTGGCCATCAAGCGGTTTGATGGGGCGGAGCATCCGGGATGAGGAGGTTCGGCGGATTCTGGAGGAAGACAAGCTGAGTTTCCGCGTGGCGCGCCATTCAAAAGGGTCGGAAAACAGTCTGGCCATCCTGTTGGGCAAAGCGGAATACACACCGGAGGACATCTCTGCGGAGATATTGAAGAAGATCCGAGCAGATGCCGAGAAGACACTGAATGACAAGGTAGACGCGGCGGTGATCACCGTGCCTGCTTATTTCAACGACAAGCAGAAGCATGCCACCCGGGTTGCCTCCGCTCTGGCGGGGCTGACCGTGCAGCGGCTACTGCCCGAGCCTACGGCAGCGGCGATATGTGGCTTGGCGGCACCGATATCGACGACCTGATCTGCGATTACGTGCTTGCCAAGACGGCTGAGACATGTGGAACAGACGACATGCCAGCGCTCATTGGCAATCAGGAACCGCAACAGAAGCGCCGTTTTGCGGCGGAACTCAAAGCCAAGTCAGAACAGGCCAAGATTTTGCTAAGCCGTGAGGAGACTGCCTATATCGAGATACTGGGGATCCTGAAAGATAGCGATGGTGATGCCATCGATGTGGATGTAGAGCTGACAAGGGAGCGCTTCGAGCAGATGCTGGCACCGACCGTGGACGCAGCGCTCACGCTCACACGCGGCGTGATCGAGAGTATTCAGTTCACCCCGGATCTCATAGACAACGTGCTGCTCGTGGGTGGAAGTTCGCGGATCCCCTGTGTGATTGCGGCGCTGAGAAAAGAGTTCGGTGAAGAGAAGGTGCTGCTTCATGACCGGCCGATGCTGGCTATCGCGGAAGGGGCGGCCATCCTCAGTCATCGCCTCTCGGATGCATACGAGTGTCCGCGGTGTGGTCACACGGTCTCGCAAACAGATTCGCTTTGCGCCGGTTGCGAATTCGATCTGAGCGCAAATGTGATCGAGTGCGGGGTCTTCGATATTGTCCATACTGCGGCTCACGACTATTACATTCACCTGGAGAATGACGAACGACACCTGCTTGTGGAGAAGAATACGCCGTTGCCTTGCGAAAGCAGCGACGTGTTTAAGCTGGTGCATGCTGAACAGAAACTCGTCCATATGGAATTCTGCAATATGGTCAACGATGAAGAGGAGTCCATCGGCGATCTTTGGCTGGGGATTGACTTAAAACATGATGCCGAGAAGGACGGTGAGGATGAGGACGGTGAGGGTGATGAGAGCCATCGCAAGGATCCGGATCACGTCAGAATCACGCTCCGGATCGACGAGAGCAACGTCCTTGAAGTTACTGCGGCGTTGGAGGAACATCCAGACGTCTCCCTGTCGAAAACGTCGTCGCGTGGCAAGGCCGACGAGAAACTGTTCCTCTCGCTGGAAGAAACGATCAACGAAGCGAACCGCGCGAAGCACAGGGCGTATGCAATGAATGATCTGCTTTATCGGTCTCTCTCAGTCATTGCGGATATCAATCGGGTCGTCGATCCGGAACGTTCGCTTCGGAGATCGAAGATCAAGACAAGGTGCGACTGGAACTCATCAGGAAGGCGGAGGATCTGATAAGAGGGTATCGCGCCAACGGCGACGATGCGGCGAAGACGGCTCTGACAAGCTGGCTGATCGAAAAGAAGCAGATCGCGGACCTCCATGAGCTTTGCGCGGACAAGCCGGACCTACAACATCTGGTTGTCACACCCCGGTTCGCCGAGCAGTTCGGATTGGGAGCACAGGTGCTTGACCTGATCCGTAAGCACCGGGATTTCTTCTCCAGCGATGAGATCTTTCTCGCAACCGGCGCCTACTACTCCGCCGCCGCGCGAAGCATGTTTCTGCTTGAAGCGGACCGCTACCAGGAAGCGCTATCCGCCCTGCCGGAATCGCCGAATGACGACTGTGCCCAATATGCCTTGCAACGGGTGAGATTCTCTTACGGCCTGCACATCCTGGGCACAGGGATAGGGCGACCGCAACGGTACCTGAGAGGGGCAGTCGATCTTTTTGAAAAAGCGCCACGCTTCGAGGACGATCTTATCAAGAAGGCGCTGAATCTTCATGGAGAGACAGCACTTATGGGTTGTGTCGATATCCTCACCAAGATCGCCGCGAGACGCCCAAGCAAGGCGATCCGGCAGGCCTTGTCACTTGTGATGACCCGACGGGCCATTATGCTGTTCAATAGTGACAAACTGACCCTTGCGGTCTTTGCGAGAACCATGCGGAACGCGCTCGACATCGACCCGGAGAACGAACTTGCCCTGGGATCTCTTCATGATACCGAGCCGGATCTGGAGATTGGCGAGATGACCGGACTGATCGACAAGCACAAGATGCATCAAGCGTGTCGAATAGCCCGGGAGACCCATCACCACAAGGTGCGCGATCAGTTCTTTCAGTACATGAGACAAATGCTGGAGTCCCTTCGCGAAATGGGTCCGGACGCAAACGTAAGGCGGCGGGCGCTCAGCGACATCTCTCAGTGGTGCTCTGAGGTGGATGAAGCACACCCACTCACCCTTGAGATTCGCGAAATGATGGAACGTATGTGAGAAAGGTCGATCTATGAATCCCTACAAAATACTGGACCTCGACCCTGGGGCATCGAAACGTGATATCATTCAGGCTGCGGCGACAGCCATGAGAAAGAAAGAATACACCGGCAAAGAAGTGGCCGAGGCTCAAAGAGAACTTATGAACCCAATCTCCAGAGCGGCGCATGAGTTTATTGATCTCATGGATGTGGTGCCGTTCCTGAATCAGCTCGACGTGAAGGTTCCCGAAACATCGAACGGCGACCCGTTGAACCCTCTGTCCGCTTCCAGGGAGCGCCAGTGAAAAGTCAGAAGGATTTTCTCAGAGCCAAGCTCGTCGGGTTCCAGCGCGAGATCGACGCCCTGCGGCGCACCATGCGAGAACAGGCACAAGTCCATCAAGAAAAGGAGTCCTCGCTCTGCATGGGCATCTTTGAGGTTTTGGATGCATTCGAGAATCTGGATGAGAACCTGACAGACAGGGAAGCATCACTCGACAAGTCATCTCGGATGCTGGCGAGAAATATCCGGTCCATTCACCGCAAACTCGTCAGACTGCTCAAAGCGAGCCACAAGATCCCGATCGAGTTTCCTGATGGCCGTGCCCGCATGGACGCGTGCAAGGTGGTCGGCACCGAGGCGGCGTCGGACAAAGCAAACGAGACGGTGCTCTAATATGATTTTGCGAAGACCACCCGCCCGGGGCTGGGCTGGCCGCACACAACACAGGCGCCCTCGCCGTCCTTCCCGCGATCGGTTGGGATACAGCGGATCGTCACCTTGAGCTCGTCATTGATCTTCTGCTCACAGGCCTCGTCATCACACCAGTGCGACATCGCGAAACCGCCGTGCGCCTCGGGTTTCTCCGTATGCTCCGGGGTGAAGAAAGCCGTGAACCCGTCCCAGTCGTCAATCGCACGGGTATGCTCCTCCATGAACGCCTTGGCGCGGGCAAAGAGTGAGGCCTGGATCTCTTCGAGCAGGTCCGTGACGCCCGCAACAAATTCCTCTTTCGGCTGTCCAAACCGCTCATTGCGATCGAGGTCGCGGCGGCCGACATAGACCGAGCCACTGGCCATATCGCGCGGCCCCACTTCAACCGTTATCGGGATGCCCTTCTTGACCCAGCTCCAGCCCTTCTCACCCGCGTTCATATCGCGCGTATCCAGTTCGACTCCCAGCGGCTTGCCGCGGTAGGTAACCACACGCAGAGAAGCCGCGAGGGCTTCGCAATAGGCCAGCACAGCGTCTTTCTCATCATCTTTGGGGTAAATGGGAAGAATCGCCACGTGTGACGGAGCCAGGCGCGGCGGAACCACCATGCCGTTGTCGTCCGCGTGCACCATGATCAACCCGCCGATCAGACGCGTTGAGACGCCCCACGATGTGGTCCAGGCATGCTCGACCTCGCCCTCGCGCGACTGAAACTGAATGCCCGACGCCTTGGCGAAGCTCTGGCCGAGGAAGTGGCTTGTGCCGGCCTGAAGCGCCTTGCGGTCCTGCATCATCGCCTCGATACAGAAGGTGTTCTCCGCGCCGGGGAAACGCTCACCCGCGCTCTTCTCGCCGGTCAGCACCGGCAGCGCCATGTACTCCTCGGCGAACTCCTTGTAGACCTCCAGCATCTTGACGGTCTCTTCCCAGGCTTCATCACGCGTCTCGTGCGCGGTATGCCCCTCCTGCCAGAGAAATTCGGTCGTACGCAGAAACAGGCGCGTGCGCATTTCCCAGCGCACCACGTTGGCCCACTGGTTGATCAGAATCGGCAGATCACGATAGCTCTGCACCCACTTTGCGTAGCTCGCCCCGATAATCGTTTCGGAGGTCGGCCTTACCACGAGCGGCTCTTCCAGTTCACCCGCCGGTACCAACCCACCATCCGGCCCGGCCTCGAGGCGGTGATGCGTGACCACCGCGCACTCCTTGGCAAAGCCTTCGACGTGCTCAGCTTCCTTCTCAAGGAAGCTCAGCGGGATGAAAAGCGGAAAATAGGCGTTCACATGGCCGGTGGCCTTGAACTTACCGTCCAGGCCATCCCTCATATTCTCCCATATCGAATAGCCCCACGGGCGAATCACCATGCAACCACGCACCGCGCTGGTCTCCGCCAGCTCCGCCGCGCGCACCACCTGCTGATACCACTCCGGATAGTCGTCCGCCCGTGTCGGACTGATCGCCGTCTTCTGCTTCTTCGCCACGTGAACCCCCTGTTGAGTAAATAGTCCCGCAACGTAGCGGGATTAGGGCGTGAAATCAATCATGGATGCGCCGGAACGTGCCCTGATACCACTTGCTACTACTTGTTGGTACAAACTCCATACTGGAGGCGGAGTGCCCTCACCCCGCTCTCTGCGGCCTGAGGGCCGCCTCCAGTTTGATGGACACCAATCGTAGCAACAGGTTCTGGTGTCTGGTATGAGACGGATCAAAGAGTAAGAGTACGACTAGATATCCCTCTTACTCATGCTCTTACTCGTACTCGTACTCTCGCCCCGTAGCGTGTATCATAGTCGCATGTTAAGCACATCCCCATCCTGCACCCGGCGCCGATTCATGGCCAGCGCGGGGATGGCGGCGGCCGGATCGGCGTTGGGCGCGGCACCTGCAACGGATCCGCACGGCACCTTTGTGCGCGAGGCGTTGCACTGGCATGCGGCGGGGCCGCGGACGGTGGAGTGCGATCTTTGTCCGATCCACTGCACGACCGAGCCGGGTGAGCGCGGCGAGTGTAGCGTGCGTGAGAACCGGGATGGCAAGTATGTCACGCTGGTCTATGGCCGACCTGTCTCGATGAACAACGATCCAATCGAGAAGAAGCCACTCTTCCATGTCCATCCCGGCTCGCGCTCATTCTCCATAGCAACCGCCGGCTGCAACATCCACTGCACCTTCTGCCAGAACTGGGATATCTCACAGAAACGCCCCGAAGAGATCCCTGCCCGCTATGTTGCGCCGGAGACCATTGCCCAGTTAGCACTTCAGCAACGCTGCCAAACGGTCGCCTACACCTACAGTGAACCGACCATCTTCTTCGAGTACATGCTCGACTGCGCCAAGGCGGTCAAGGCTGCCAGCCTCGGCAACGTGGTGGTCAGCAACGGCTACATCGAAGCCGCCCCGCTTAAACAACTTGCCCCTTATCTCACCGCCATGAAGGTCGACCTCAAAGCTTTCACCCAGAAGTTCTACGGCGACCACTGCGAGGGTGAGCTCCAGCCGGTTCTCGACACGCTGAAGCTCCTGATAGAACTCGGAGTCTGGACCGAGATCGTGGTCCTTGTCATTCCCACGCTGAACGACAACATGGACGAGATCAAGCGCATGGCCGCCTGGATCGCCAAAGAGCTGGGTCCAGACGTCCCCCTCTTCTTCACTCGCTTCCATCCCGCCTACAAGATCCGCCACCTCCCCCGCACGCCGGCCAGGACCATCCAACTTGCCGGTGAAACCGCACGCGCCGAAGGCCTGCACTTCGTCTACGCCGGCAACATGCCCGGCACACGCGGTGAGAACACCTATTGCCCCGCCTGCAAAGCCCCCCTCGTCGAGCGCTACGGCAACGTCGTGCGTTCACAGCAGATCGCGAATAGCGCCTGTCCGACATGCGGACACACGATTCCCGGAGTGTGGGAATAGCTCCTTATATCTTGATTCTTTGAGTAAATGAGTCGAACAATTTCATTTGGATATTGTGTGATA
>JAOZSS010000247.1 GCA_029939545.1 Kiritimatiellia bacterium
ACTACGCTCTTCCCAACCCGCGGCTATATCCAGGCCGGGCAGGGCACCGACACGGTGGTCTACCGCACCACCAGCGAGACTGAGACCGGCTACAACGTTGTCCAGTGTACGGACTTCTATGGTGTCACGGGTACGATCGTTGTTGAGATTGGGGAAGAAGACAGTGAGTCGGCTCTCAGTGATGCCATCGATACGACTCTGGATCTGGCAGCAAGTCCGAATCCGATCCCGAACGGGCAGAATCAGACGACCATTGGTATCGTGAGTGCCGGGACCCCCCCTTATAGTTGGTCGGCCACTCCAGAGGACGTTGGCAACGGCTATATTATCACCTGGTCGCCAGATACGACCATAGCGACACTGCAAACTGATGGTGACGGCGACTACCAGGTCAGTGTCACTGATAGTGCGGCTCCAACTCGCTCAGGCCAGATCACGGTCACGCAGGAGTAATCCGTTTGGAGTGCGGCGGCTTGACGCCGCTTTAACCAATCATGGCGTCCACTGGGGCAAGCCCAGTGGTGCGCAGACAAGGCCCGAGGCAAGCCCAGTGGTGCGCTTCTGTTGACTTCCGACCTCCGACTTCCGACCTCTGGATCAGCTCGCGAACTTGTACCCCACCCCATGCACGGTCAGGATGTGCTTGGGTTTGGCGGAGTCGACCTCGATCTTGTGGCGGAGGCTGGCGACGAAGCTGTCGAGTGAGCGTTGGGTTCCGTAGTACTCCATTCCCCAGACATCGTTCATGACCTGGTCGCGCGAGAGCGCTTTGCCCTCGTTGGCGCAGAAGTAGGCGAGCAGGTCGAACTCGGTCTTGGTCAGCGTAATATCCTCGGTCTTGGCGCCATTCTTCTTCTTCTTGCGCAGCAGGCGCGCGTCCATATCGAGGATGAAGGTGCCGAACTCGAAGTTGTCGCTGTTGTCCTTGCGCCGCTCGCCCCGCATCAGGTTGGCCCGCACACGCGCGAGCAGTTCTTCAACGCTGAAGGGCTTGGTGACATAGTCGTCGGCCCCCATCTCGAAGCCGTGCAGCTTGTCGAAGTCTTCCTGGCGGGCCGTGAGCATGATAATCGGCATGTGCATGCCCTTGTCGCGCAGCTCGCGACAGACTTCGTAGCCGGACATGCCCGGCAGCATGAGGTCGAGCAGGATGAGGTCCGGCCGCTCCTTGAGCCCTTTCTCCAAACCTTCGGTGCCGGTGGTTGCCTCCACGACATTGTAACCTGCGACTACCAGATTTTCGCGTAGCCCCATCATGATAGGCTCTTCGTCTTCAACAATCAGGATCTTTTCTTTTTTGGCCATGGGGGCGCTCCCGCTTTCTGTGTGCTGTCTGACTTATCCACTCTTCAGATATACCCGAAATGTTGTGCCTTCGCCAACTTCACTCTCGACTTCAATCCAGCCGCCGTGGCTGCGGACGACGTGGCGGCATAGCGCGAGGCCGAGGCCGACACCCGACACGTTGCGGTCGTGTGCGCGGGCTGAGCGGTAGAAGCGGTGGAAGATGCGTCGCTGCTCGTGCCTGGCGATGCCCATTCCGAAGTCACGGACGGTGAGGAGCACCCACGTTGCTGTCTTGCTCCAGCGGTAGCGGCGGCGGGTTACGGTTTCGATGGTGATTTCAACGCGTGTGACAGGGGAAGACTCACCACGGAGGCATGGAGGCACGGAGGAGATGTCACGGGAATCCGTCGGCGATGGAATACCATCGCCATAGGATTCTCGTGACTCTTCTCCGTGCCTCTGTGTCTCCGTGGTTTCTTCCCTCTTTCCATACTTAATCGCATTATCCAGCAGGTTCAACGTGACCTGCGAGAGGGCTGTACGGTCGCCTTGGATGTGGGGGAGTTCGGGGTCAATCCGGACCTGCAGGCTGTTGGCATAAGTTTTTAGTTCAGCGACGGTGTTCTGGACGACCTCCCCAAGATCAATTTCCCGTCGGCAGTAGACGAGGGCGCCCTGCCCGTAGCGGACAAGATAAAGCACACGTTCGATGAGACGCGATAGGCGGTCGCATTCCGAGACAATCGTGTTCATGAAGCGCGGCTGCTCCTGTTTGCGAACATGTCCGTTAGCGAGGCTCTCGGCGAGCATGCGCATGGAGGCGAGCGGGGTGCGCAGGTCATGTGAAACACCGAGCAGGAACTCGCCGCGCTGGCGGGCCTGGTGGATCTCAACGATTGTCTGCCGCAGCACGATCCCGATGCCCAACAACACCCAGGCCACAACAAGGACCAATCCCCATCCGTAGAGACGTGTACGGGCGGCGGCGATCTGCTGGATCTCGATGCCCGGGGCGGCCTGGGCCAGTATCTCGATCGCGTCGAGCGGTGGCGTCAGAAAGGTCGATGCAAGAATAGGGAGGCCGGGCGTGCCCCGCTCGTAAGCGCGTGCTTCAGCTTGGGTTTCAGGAGAGAGCGAGTCTGAAACGATCACATCGGTCGGCTCATTGGGATCCCGGAGCGCGCCGCTCGTGAAACTCAAAACCATTCCGGCGGCAGTGTGCTCAGCGAGGCAGGCATTCAGCAGGTCGGCCACCGCCTTGCGGTCGGCGGCATAACCTGCCCATACACTGGCGGTGCCGGGCATGGGGGCGAAGTGGTAGGCGGTTGTGTTATGGAAGAAGGTGAGTTCTGAGTTCTGAGTTCTGAGTTCTGAGTCTGCAAGACGGAGGCGAAGCTCGTTGGCGAGGAGGTCGTGTGCAAGTGATACTTCCGGAGATGTTGGGTCGGGGCTGGATGTGGCGAGAAAGCCCCAGGGGTTCATGAAGACGAAGACCTCGGAGACGGCGCTATTCTCTCGAGCGAGCCGCTGCGAGATAGGGGAGAGCTGCTTGGTTCCGCTGCTTGGGCCGAGTGATCCGCCCAGAGTAATGCGGACCATCTCCAGCATATGCAGCGTTTTGTCGCGGACCGCGCTGTCGACGGTAGACAGGATGCGGGAGGCATCCTGTTCCAGCTCGGCCTGCATGATTAGTTCATGGTGACCGATGGTTCGCGCCGCCAGCATGCTGAGAATGGCCGTCGGCAAGACGACCAGAATAAGCGCAATGATAAACCACTTTGCTCGCATTGAAGCTATTGTGCGGATTTGGGAGGGATTTGAACAGAAGATAGAGAGGAGAACAGCCGAGCAATTGAACAACCGAACGGGTGTAACCGGTCTTCCGCTCCTGCCTGAGAGAGGAAAAACATAGAAAA
>JAOZSS010000248.1 GCA_029939545.1 Kiritimatiellia bacterium
CTGTTTACGCTGATCCGCGCCGGCCTCTGGCATCGCTTCAACATCGGTCCGTTTCTTGTCAGCTATGGGACAGCCGCATAGCAGAAAACCGGCACAGAGAAAACGTTCTGAGAAACTCATGCAAGACGGGAAATGAGTTTGGAGTGGAAACGTTAAAGAACTTGACCCGATTCACTCAATTTATCGAGGCTATGAGATGACAGTGTCAAAGAATCAAGATTTAAGGAGCTAACCCGCATCCTCCAAAGCATCCGCCGCCTCTTGTCACACCGTCCACGGACCTAAAGCGCCTTAACGGGCAATTTGCCGGTCCGCCACCTCATTTATGGTGTTGCGGCCGGTGGTGCTGTGGCTTTATACTTTGGGACCAAATACGGCGTGTGTCAGGGGGATGGTTCTTATGGCTCGAAAGGCAGCGGATTCGAAACAGGAGAAGTACCGGGTGCTGATCGTCGATGACGATCCTGCTATTCGCCAGACATACTGCGACGTCCTCGAAGATCAGGGCTATCCCGTTGCTGCCGCCGATGGCGGCCATTCAGCGCTGCAGATCCTCATGCAGCAGACCTTTGATGTCCTTGTGGTCGATCTCAAGATGGAAGAAATGGACGGCATGGTCTTCATCGGCGAGGCCCTGAAGATCTGGCCCGATGTCGGCATCATTATTATCTCCGCCTACGTCAGCCGCGAGGTCCCGGGTCTCGCGGCTGAGTTGGGGGTCACGCGCATCCTTGAGAAGCCGGTCGACATTTCTACTTTTGTCGACACGATCGAGGAAGAGGGACACGCGCGACAGACCTCGGATTCAAGTATCCTTGAGAGTAACGCCATCGAGCTTATGCGCGAGCATCTCAAGCTGCTGGCCGGAATCAGCCACAGCTCACTGAGCGCCGAAACACTGGCGGGGGCGCTCCGCGAGTTTGGGAATGCGCTGGCCACCATGCTCTCCGCCGACCTGGTAGGCATCGTGGTAGAGGAAGAGGATGAGGACCCCACCATGATCCTCTCCCCTCAAACCACCGTGGCACCCGGCTTCATTACCAACATCCAAAATGAAATGGTCAAGCGGTTCAAGATCTTGAGCGCGCGCGACCTCAACGAGAACACGCTCCAAATCCATGTTGACGGAGCCGACATGGAGGACGGTGCAGCATCCGAGATCGGAAAGGTCCTCTCCGTCCCCCTGCTGATCAACTACGAAGTGCGCGGCCTGTTGACACTGGCGACGATTGGCGACGCCCCGTTCACCACGCACCACACCTCCCTTCTCTATCACACGGCCAACCACATATCAGCTGTCTTCACGGCACTGCGCAAAATGCACGGTCTGGCCACACGTGATCCGCTGACCGGCATCTACAACCGTATCCGCCTCGAAGAGGAACTGGAACGCGCCTGGCTGACCTGTAGGCGCTATGACTCCTCCATGGGCGTGGTGGTTATTGACGTCGACAACTTCAAAACCATCAATGACGCCTACGGCCACTCGATCGGGGACGAGATTCTGCGCGACTTCGCCCTCGTGATGGGCAAAGCGGCCCGCAGTACGGACATCATCGCCCGCTACGGCGGGGACGAGTTCGTGGCCATTCTGCCGCGCGCCGGAGATATCAATGCGCGTACTTTCGCGGAACGTCTCCTGGCAGGCACGCGTCACCATACCTTCTGTCACAGCTCACACCGCCTCAACATAACGGTCTCGATTGGCGTGGCCACCAGCGACAATCCGACCGAACCCTCCACCTACTCGGCCCTGCTGGGACAGGCCGACCGCGCGCTCTACACGGCCAAGCGGGCCGGCCGCAACCGGATCTGTGTATGGCCGGGCAAGGCCTACGTGCCCGACGACAACACACCGCTTCCCGCCCCGGGACAGACCACCGTAGAGACGGACCTTATTCACCCGAGCAACGCGGGCGCACAGATCATCGTCGTCGAGGACGAGGACGGCGTGAGGCGACTTGTCACCCTTATGCTCGAACGTGACCACCACGACGTCATCGCTTTCCCGAACGCCACCACGGCCATCGAATATCTCAAGGATAATCCCGGAACACGGGAAGTGCTGCTCACCGACATCGGCCTGCCCGACAAGAGCGGTATTGAGCTGCTGCATGAGGTGACCGCACTGGACGACTCGATCATCAAGATCGTCATGACCGGCCACGCCACCGTCGACAACGCCATCCAGTGCCTGCGCGAGGGTGCGTACGACTTCATCCAGAAACCGATCGAGCGCAGCCAACTCCTCGCCTTGGTCAACCGCGCGAGTGAGTACCGCGACCTGAAGATCGAGAACGATCGCTACCAGGCCCATCTCGAGGGGATGGTCCGTGAACGCAGCGCCAAACTGGCGGCTTCGCTGCAGGATATCCAGGCTTCGTACGAGTTCACGCTCGATGCTCTCGTTCGCATGCTCGATGCTCGCGAGGAGCAGATCGGCAAACACAGCAAGCGCGTTCGCGAACTGGCCGTCGCCCTTGCACAGGAACTGGGCCTGACGAACGAGCAGCAGGAGAACGTAGCCAGCGGCGCCTTCCTGCATGACATCGGCAAGATTGCTATACCGGACAACATCCTGCTCAAGCCCGGACCGCTGACCGACGAGGAATGGGTCGTCATGCAAACCCACTCCCAGACCGGTTATGATATCCTCCGCTCCAGCCAGTACCTCCAGGACACCGCCCAAGTGGTCTACCAGCATCACGAGCGCTGGGATGGTTGCGGGTATCCCCAGAAACTGAAAGGCGAGAACATCTGTTTGGGGGCCCGGATTTTCGCGGTTATCGACGCCTACGACGCCATGCGTAGTGAACGCGTCTACCGTAAGGCTATTCCGCATGGCGAGGCCGTGGAGGAGATCGTCTCCAATGCGGGCAAACAGTTCGACCCGGAAGTGGTCGACGCCTTTCAGCGCTGCCAGTCCGAGATGGAAACGATCATCAGCGCGTCGGAAACGTCTTCCTGATTCCAGAGCCGACAAACCGCTCCTGCCGTCCCAGCAGACGGGTGTACCCGGTCTTCCGCTCTCACCCATGCGACTAAGCGCCCCCCATTTTCAGCGTCTGGCTATCCGCCGTCTTCTGGTTTAAATTTTAGTCTCTGCCCTTACTCGAGCACCCTTAGACCAACTGCTTAGTGCTTGCTGGACAAACGGTTACAGACTGAGCAGT
>JAOZSS010000063.1:0-7108 GCA_029939545.1 Kiritimatiellia bacterium
CAACTGCTTAGTGCTTGCTGGACAAACGGTTACAGACTGAGCCGTTGGACTGAGCGTATCGGACAAAGTGTGGGAACTAAGAAAGGGATGAAGTGTAGGGTGCGTTCGAAGGGATATATGGGGGCAGGAGGAGCTAACCGCCCACCCCCTTTTCCTAGATTATTCCTTTCTTGAGCAGGAGCGGAAGACCGGTTACACCCCCGCTATATTCGAGGCGACCTCCCGAAGCGGGATGAGTCGCCCTCCCGCATACGCCGGCTACTAAGAATTGCATACCCTCAACGCAATGTGTAATGTCCGGTCACCCATGGCGAGAGCTGTTTCATCCAGTTCATCTTGTTTATCCATGTGAGTAGTGACCTATGTGCGGTATCTGTGGCGTCATAAAGAAGCAGCCCTGCTCGGATCGCGATGTGAGCGTGGTCCGTGCGGCGAATGCGGCTATGGTGCATCGCGGCCCCGATGGTGAGGGCGAGTTCGGTGCGGATCATCTCTTTATGGCCATGCGCCGCCTTTCGATCATCGATGTCGAGGGGGGCTGGCAGCCGCTCTACAATGAAGATCGCACCATCGCCCTCATCGCCAATGGCGAGGTCTATAACTTCGTTGAGCTGCGTGAGGAACTGGAGGAGCTCGGACACCGGTTCTCTACGCACAGCGATTGCGAGGTGATCGCCCACCTCTACGAGGAACACGGCTTGGATTTCGTCCACCGCTTGCGTGGCATGTATGGTATCGCCCTGTGGGATTCCGTCCGCAATCGGGTGGTGTTGGTGCGCGATCGCATGGGCGAGAAGCCTCTCTATATCTATGAACAGGATGGCCGTGTCCTGTTTGCCTCCGAAATGCAGGCGCTGCTGGCCACCGGCTGCGTTCCGTTCGAGCTGGAACCGGGCGCGGTGTGCGACTACTTCCACTATGAATATGTACCCGAGCCGCGCACGGCGGTGAAGGGCGTACGCAAGCTGCCGGCGGCGCATATGCTTGTGGTGGACGTCAAAAACTGGCAGACCGAAGAGACCTGCTACTGGCGAATGGAGGATGCGCCGCCGCTGGAGGGCGATCCCAAGACGCTGATCCACGAACAGCTCGAGCAGATCGGCGACATCATTCTGCGCTCGGATGTGCCGCTGGGCGTGGCGCTGAGTGCCGGCCTGGATTCCAGCACGGTAGCCGCGCTGGTGGCGAAGAAGAGTCCGGGTCAGATCCACGCGCTGACGATCGGATTCGAGGGGGCCGGCTGGCGCGACGAGCGGTCGGGTGCGCGCGACTTTGCGGAACATCTGGGCATGCCGTTTCATAATATTCAGATTCCGGTGGGCGAGGTGGTCGACCAGTTTGGCTGGTGCTGCCGGGCCAAGGATGATCCCATCGCTGACGTCGCTTCGCACGGCTACCACGCCGTTGCACGGCTGGCACGTGAACAGAACATCCCTGTCCTGCTCCAGGGGCAGGGCGCCGACGAGATGTACTGGGGCTATACCTGGCTGCGTCGCGCTATGGGCGCTTCCATGCGCAAGATGGGAGCCAAGGGGTCGCCGCCACCCGATTACCATCCGCTCCGCGCCTGGCTGCCGCAGAACATGCACCAGACCGGTCTGCGCGACTACGCGTTTTTTCTGGCCGGCAAGTTCTATGGCTGGGACCGCATGCCTTCGGGTCCGGCCGATCAGCTTAAGTTCTATGATCAGTCGAAGACCTACCAGATGGCCGCCTACGCGGCACCGCGCATGTTCGCACCATCATTCCAGGCGTCGCTGGCCGATCACAACCCCGCTGCCCTGTTTACCGTGCCGGAACCGCGACCGGACCTCGGCGTGCTCCTCACCAAGCTGGCCTGTGAGACCTACCTGCTCGAGAACGGCATGCAGCAAGGCGACCGGCTGGCCATGGCGCACGCGATTGAATTGAGGCTGCCGCTCGTGGACTACCGCCTGGTGGAGACGATCATCGGTCTGCGCAAGGCCCACCCGGACCAGCACCTACGGCCGAAGGCCTGGTTCCGCGAGGTCGTTCGCGAGTACCTGCCCGAGTGGGTACTCACCCGGCCCAAGACCGGGTTCTCTCCGCCCTCATCGCTCTGGATGAACGCGATTCGGCGCACGTATGGACAAGGCCTGGAAGATGGCTACCTTACAACACACGGCGTGTTGGACCCGTCCGCCGTGCGCCGGATGGCGCGTCCGCACTCGCCACTGACCGCATGGCCTGTTACGTTCTATAAGGCCATGGTGTTGGAGTGGTGGTGTCGGGGCATGGCGGAGATATGCCCTTGATGCTGGCCGCAGGAACGTGTCGGTTGGAGGCGGGGTGTCCTCACCCCGCTCTCTGCGGCCTGGGGGCAGGCCGCCTCCAGTTCGTACCTGCGGCCAATTGGCCCGATGGGTTTGGGTCGCTGGATTGAGCCACGGTTCGCGCAGGGAGGAATTGCCGCCTTGAAACAGGATTCAGCTTCACAGCATCCAAGGGTGTGCTTTGTAATCAGCACCTTCTTCCCCTATGTGGGCGGCGGTGAGACCCATGCGCGCCTGCTGTGCCGGGAAATGATCCGGCAGGGCGTCGAGGTGTTCGTCATCACGCGCCGCACGTCGCCCGACTTGCCGAAGCGTGACACGGTTGACGGTATCCCGATTGAACGTGTGCCGCCCGTGGCAAGTCGTCGTTTGGCCAAGTACCTGATGCTCTTCCCCGTTTTTGCCCGCCTGGTGGCGCGACGGCGCGACTATGATGTCATCCTCGTGAGCGGCCTGCGTCTGCTCGGCATACCCGGCCTATTGGCGGCACTCCTGTTCCGAAAGACCTGTATTCTGCGCGCGGCAAGCTGCGGTGAGCTTTCCGGCGCGTTCATTTGGAACAGCCCGCACATCGAGAACAAAGGGGACTCGCGCTGGTATTTTCGGGCGATGATCGCTCTGCGCAATACGCTCCTGCTCAGAGCGCGCGGGTTCCTCGGCATCTCGGAGGCGATCGGCGACGAATACCGCGAATGTGGTGTGCCGGAGGAGAAAATTGCGGTGATCAACAACGGCACCGACACCGGGCTTTTCAGACCGGTGGATCGTGATACGCGACAAAATCTCCGCAAGGAGTTGGGACTTCCCGACGGCTGGCTGGCGGCCTACACGGGCAAGCTGAACCAGGGCAAGGGATTGGATTTTCTGGTGGAGGTGTGGAACGACTTTGCCCCTCGCCATCCCGAAGCACATTTGGTCCTGGTGGGTTCGGGTAGCGGAAACTTTCTGTCGCAGGAGGAGGCGCTCAGGGCGTACGTGAAGGAACATAACCTAACGGATCGCGTGACATTCACCGGGTACGTCCAGAACGTGCATGCCTACCTGCAGGCGGCGGACCTCTTTGTGTTTCCGTCGGAGAACGAATCGCTCTCGAACGCGTTGATTGAGGCCTTGGCCTGCGGCGTGCCCTGTCTGGCCTCCAACATTGGCGGCATACCCGACACGGTGCGGGACGATTTCAATGGGCGATTGCTGCCGACGCGAAGCCGTGCGGACTGGGTGGAGGCGCTCGAGTGCGCGTGGAACGATCCGGATCGGGTCGCGCGTTGGAGTGCGCAGGGGCGCGAACGCATCATGGCACGCAACAGCATGGAGTCGGTGGCCACGCGTCACATGGCATTCATTCAGGCGTGTCATGAGAAGAAGGGAGGGGCGGCATGACGCAGCTTCCCTTCCAGGAGCGCAAAACGCCATGGCGCGCGGTGCTGGATCTTACAACGGGATGCTATCCCGCCTTCGCATGGGGCGGACCTCTGGGCAACATCCTGCCCGTATTCCATTTCCACGACGTGTCGCGGGAAGCGTTGGAGCCCTACCTGAAGTACCTGAAGGAAAACGGCTACCAGACCGTCACATCCGAAGCGATGAGCCAGTGGGCCCGCGATCGCATTCATCCCGGCCGGCGCAGCGTCGTACTTTGTTTCGACGACGCGTGGGCCAGCATGTGGACGGTGGTGACCCCGCTACTTGAGCAGTACGAGATGTCGGCCGTTACGTACGTGATTCCCGGTCGTGTTGCCGATGCGCCGGACTCACGTGATCCCGCCGCCTGGAACGCAGGCGAGGGCGACTCGCTGGCCACGTGGCCGGAGATCAAGGCCATGCAGGCGTCGGGGCGAGTGGATGTGCAAGCTCACACGCTGACACATGCGAAGCTCTTCTGCTCCGAGCAGGTGGTAGGATTCATGACGCCGGAGACGCACCTGACCACGCTGGGCCGACCGGTCCTTGAGTTTGGCTCGCCGCCGCAGGTGATGGAAGACAACATGCTGGGTGCGCCCCTTTACCTGGCACGGTCACGCATGTCGGACGCGCTGGCCTACGTAGACACCGAGTCGGCCCGGCAGGCGTGCGTGGAGCACGTCGCCGCCAACGGCGGATCGGAATGCTTCAAGCAAGCCGGATGGCGACAGAGGCTGGAGGAGACGGCGTCACGTCATCCCGGGCGGTTCGAAAGCGTCGAAGAGCGAGAGCAGAGCCAGCTCTCTGAGCTCGCGGAAGCACGCGACCTATTGAAGCGGCATCTGCCCGGTCACACCATACGCCAGATCTGCTTCCCCTGGGGTATCGCCGGACAGAGCGCCGTGGAACTGGCGCGTCGAAGTGGGTATGAAACCGCCGTGGCGGACCGGCTGTGGGGACGGCGGTGTATGTGGAAGAAAACCGATCCCTATCACATCATGCGGCTCAAGCACTCGTATATCTTTGCACTGCCCGGGCGGGGACGTAAGTCCTTGTATCCGTTTGCGAGAAGGAGCTGATCAGCGTGTCATCAGAAGGACATGACTTTACGCGCGTCGCTTCGGCGCGTCGTATGGCGGGACACACGCTATGGAACCTAATCGGCATGGGGATTCCCATGCTGGCGGGGGCGATTGCCTTTCCCATCATGCTCAACGAACGGTTCGGCCTCGGCAAGGAACGCCTCGAGGTGCTGGGTCTGGTGTGGATGCTGGTCGGCTTCTCCAGCATCTTTGATCTCGGCCTTGGACGTGCACTGACGAAGATCGTGGCCGAGAAGCTCAGTCGCCGCGAGATGGACTCACTGCAGGGCCTGTTCTGGACCGCGCTGGGCATGATTTCCGTTCTCGGCCTCATCACGGGCCTCATCATCCTGGCGGTCATCCCCCTGCTCACGCGCAACCTGGGAACCGAGCTCGATCATGAAACGCGCGTCGGCTTCATCATTGTGGCCTGCGCCATGCCGATCGTGATCCTCAACGTGGCGCTTGTGGGTGTTCTGCAGGCGTGCCAGCGTTTCCGCATGATCAACCTGATCCGTATTCCGGCCGGATCCTTTACCTTTCTCGCGCCACTCTGCGTGCTGCCGTTCACCCGGAATATATCGGCAGTCGTGTTGGTTCTCATCTTCGGGCGCCTGACCGAGATGAGCGCCTACTTCATTGGTAGCCTTCGCGCGCTACCCGTGTTGCGGCAGGGGTTCAAGATGGACCGAGACGAAGCGCAACATCTGCTGGGATTCGGAAGCTGGATGACGGTGTCGAATATCGCGGTTTCCCTCATGACGCATATCAACCGCTTTGTCATTCGCACCCTCCGGCAGATCGGCGAGGGGGCCTACTACCTGATTCCTGAAGAGATCGTCGTGCGCCTGCTCATGTTCCCGCGCGCGTGGATCGATGTACTCTTTCCTGCCTTCGTGACCAGCTTCCACAACGACACGGATGATCCCGCCGAACTATTTGATCGCGGTACGATTATACTGGCGCTGGCCACGTTCCCGATCTGCCTGCTCGTGGCCGTCTTTGCCCCGGATGTGTTTGCCGTGTGGTTGCCCGACGGAGAGGTCTTTGCTGCGAAGAGCGCCTTCGTCATCCGTGCGCTTGCGATCGGTGTTTTTGTGCATGGGTTGGCACGCGTATCCTGGTTCTTCGTCCAAGCTGCCGGGCGACCCGAATTGAGCGCGAAATTGCATCTTGTGGAAGTCCCGCTCTACCTGGCGGCGGCTTACGCATTGATCGGTGCTCACGGGGTGGATGGGGCCGCGCTGGTGTGGTCGTTGCGTTGCGCGATCGACTTCCTCCTGTTGCTCCTGTTGGCCGTGCGCCTCCTTCCGCACGCCGGAGCGCGTTTCGCGCGGATCACGGCGGTGGTAGTGGTGGCCTGTGTGCTGATGGCGCTCTCCGCCTGGCCCGCCGGTCTCCTGGCGCGCCTTGGCGCGTGCATGCTGTCCGTGACCGTGTTCTATGTCGGAAGCTGGTTCTGGGCGCTCTCCGCCACGGAACGGGAGTACGTCGCAGGCCAGATTCCCAGCCGACTGCGCCGACGTGCTGAGTGATTGACGTCCACTCCGCAAAATCGGATACTGTTCCGTTTTGTCATTCACCACGGAATTCGCCGGATTTCCGACTCGCCTTAGTCGGTATTGTCTGGATGCTGAGCTGCGGCAAGGTAAGGAGTAGTGAACATGAAGCGCCTGATAGTCATCATATTGTTGGCAATGGTCACTGCGGTCATGGCCTCGGATAACGGGAATGCACGCCTGGAGATAGGGGTGCGATCCACCTACTTCGAACTGCACGACAGCACGCGGGGTCCGAACGAGCACTACATGGGCAGTCTCGATGAGCTCATCGAGGAGCAGGACTATCTACCGCTTCCTTTCATCAATGTCCGCTTCGGCCGGTACTTGGCTCTTGGCCTGGGATACGATCAGTTCCGCGTGAAGACGTGGAGTCGACCTGAGCCGGGTGATGGCGAGATAGGGCATAGCGACGGGACCCTTGATACCGCTGGGCCCACCATTTCGCTCCAGTGTTACATCCCGAACCGCACCCGCTACACCCCCTTCGTAGAGGCCGGCCTGCTGATTTACAACACGTACTTCGACCACCTCCCTGCCTGGCGCGACGCCCGGGGAGAAGTGAACTCTCACGTTCTCGAGATCCATGACGAGAACGGTTACCGCTTGAGTCTTGGATGTGATATCAGCCTTACCGAGAACTCGTCGCTATTGGTGACCGTCGAGCACACGTCCATGAAAGTCGATGCAACGTATTTTCTCAATGGCCGGTTGGCGGATACGACGACCTTCCCACTGGACAACACGCGCTATGGAGTTGGTCTGAAGTATC
>JAOZSS010000063.1:7208-11954 GCA_029939545.1 Kiritimatiellia bacterium
ACGGTTCTTCAGCTATGCGAGCACTTCGGCGGCCGCGAGGCCTCATTGCACGGTGTGGCACGCGGGTTCCAGTGGTGGATCCCGGCTTTCGACACAAGCCGGTTCCGTGTCTTGCTCTGTAGCCGGAAAGGGCGTGACCGTGCCGCGGAACAGATGGAAGCTAGTGGGCTGACCCCGCTCTATCTCAACGCGTGCAAGTTTTCGCCCCTGAATCTGGTCCGCCTGGTTCGGATTCTGCGACAGGAGAAGGTCGACATTATTCATGCACACGGCTATGGCGCCTGCACATGGGGCCGGCTCGCCGGGCTGCTCTTGAGGATGCCGGTCATCGTTCACGAACGATGCAATACGCTGAAGGTCCCCCTCTACCAGCGCCCGGTAGAGTGGTTCCTCGGCAAGTTTACCCGCTATGCCTTCGCTGTTTCTGAATCCTCGCGGCAGTTCTGCATCCATGGCCGCTACATGGCTCCGGATGCGGTTCACGTGCTCTACAACGGCATCCTCATGGAAGACGTGCCGACCGCCGATGGAGCCTGGATTCGGTCCGAACGAGAGAAGCGGGGAGCAGCAGGCGACATCTTCGTGATCGGCATCGTAGGACGTCTTGAGTCGCACAAGGGGCATATCGATGCGCTCAAAGCGCTGCAGCGATTGTTGCCGTCAGTCCCGAACGTGCAGATATGGATCGTGGGCGATGGCGCTTTTGCGGACACCGTGACCGAATGGGTTGCCGAGCACGACCTCGGCAAGCATGTGAAGTTCCTCGGGTTTCGTCGGGATGCGCGCCAGGTCATCCAGTGCTTCGACGTGCAACTTTTCCCCAGTCACATGGAAGGCACGCCCAATACGCTCTATGAAGCCATAGCCGTTGGCAACGCGATTGTCGCATCCACCGCCGATGGTCAGGGTGAGATCCTTGCCGACGGCAAAAACGCCTTGATGTTCGAGCCGGGCGACGATATTCGTATGAGCGGGCAGTTGGAGCGTGTGCTCAAGGATTCAGCATTGAAAGCCAACCTGGAGTGGGCAGCACATGAACTGTCCGCCACCTATGATGGTCACAAGACCATCGAGACGATGCAGAACACGTATGAAGCTATCATGGAGGAGGGTCACCGTCATACAGGATAGAGCATTACTCACGGGATGGTGTCACAACGTCCCTCGCTGGTCGCGTGCAGCCGGGCTAACTCTTTGCGTGGCGACGCTCATCATCCTGATGCCGGGCTGTGATGATGACGATGAGTCGGAGACTGCTGTCGTTGCCATTGCAGACACGCATGACTTCGGTGCGAACAATCCTGATCTCATCGTGGCGATGGGCGACAGTATTACCACGGCCCATGATGCGCCCCCGTATCCCCCGATGTTAGCCAGTCTGCTGGACCTCGTGGTGATCAATGAAGGTATCAGTGGGGAACATGCCTACGAAGGCGTCCGACGTGTCGCGGGTGTGTTGGCTCTCCACAGCCCTGGCTACCTGCTGGTGCTCTATGGCGCCAACGATCTTCTCCATTTTGCGGGCGCTGACGATATTGCGGAAGATCTGCGGGTCATTGTGAACGCCGCGCAGGCGACCGGGACGATCCCGATCCTTGCCACGATGACACCTATGGCTCGTTCGCACGGGGTGTTTGACCCGCATATACGGGACGTGAATGTCTTTATTCGCGCCATGGCGGAAGAGGAAGGCGTACTGGTCGTGGACCTCGAAGAAGTATTCGGTAATCTCGACAACGACGAAACCCCCTACGTCATGGAGGCTGACGACCTTCTGCAGTGGGATGGACTGCATCCCAACGAGATGGGCAACTGGGAAATCGCACTAGCCTTCGCCGATATGATCAACTTTGTGAGAACCGGCGTAGCGGTGGACTAGCCATAGCAAGGCGGCCACGATAGGGATCTCATTGGCCAACGTAACCAGGTGAGACGCGCTCCATATCCCCTCGGACCAACGTAGGCCGTTGAAGAGCGGTACCGAACTCGCAAAGCGTGCGTCCGTCAGGGGCCAGAAGAGCTGTAAGCCGCGACCGATCGTCAGAAAATCGATCAGTACGTGCGAGAGTGCGCCAGCCACGCCCAGCGTAATCCAGCGCCGCAAGCCTGATCGCGTTAGAACGCGCCCCAGCACCCCCACGCCGATTCCGGCTATGAGGGCGACACACAGGCTGTGAGATTGTTGATTGTGGAAACCGGCAAGGTCATGGTGCAGTGCGCCCAGCAGGAAGTCGCTGTCAACCACCACGGCTGCCCCCAGCGCGCCACAGAGCAGGACCAGTGTCTGCCAGAAACCTGTCAGTTCTGGAAAGCGAGGGCGGGCCAGATGAAACAGGGAAAAGCCCACGGCAAGGTGTGTCAGCGGGGAAGCCATGCTCAGGCATCCTTCTTCGGTGTACTGTCCCCGTCGTCTGCGGCAGGCTTCAGCTCATGCCCGTGCGACAGCTCGTCCGGTCCGAGCCGGTAATAAAGATGGCGTTCCCACAGCTTGGCATACTTGGCGAAAACACCGTAGGAGTTGCTGACCGCGACGATCAGTCCGGGTACTCCATCCAGGAAACCCCGCCTGAGAAGGTAGCCTCGCAGGAAGCGCAGCAGCGGGCGCGTCAGCATATCGTGCAGCCGGACAGGCCGGTCATCTTCGAACTGGCCGGCTGCAGTAATGGTTGAGAACTTATTCATCGAAGAAATCTGGTCCTCAATGCCCGTGTACGTGTAGTGATACATGGGGTTCTTGAGGTGTTTGACCCTACCATCCACTTCGATGCGGTCGTGCGGCTCGCTTCCGCCGCAGCGCCCGCGGCTCTTGTTAAAGAGACGCAGTTTCGTGTCGGGATACCAGTCGCCATGCCGAATCCAACGGTGTAAATGACGCACCATGCGGGGAAATTCGTATCCGTCATAGCGCTCGTTGCGGCCGGAGCGGAACTCGTCAAGGATTTCGTCACGCAGCTCGGGAGAGATCTCCTCGTCCGCGTCGATAAAGAGAATCCAGCTTCCCGAGGCCAGGTCTTTGATCAGGTTCTTCTGGCCGATGTAGCCCAGCCACCGATGCTGGTAGACCAAGTCGGTGTACTCCCTGCATATCTCAGCCGTGCTATCCGTGCTGAAACTGTCGACTACGATGATCTCCTTGGCCCACTTCACGCTCTCCAGACAACGGCGGATGTTGCGTTCCTCGTTACCCGCGGTGATACAAACTGATATGCGTTCAGGCATCTCTGTCTAATCCTATCTGCGCCAAAGCGCAAGGACGCTAGCGCAAATAGCTCCTTAAATCCTGATTCTTTGAGTAAATGAGTCGAACCATTTGATCTGGGTATTGTGTGATAGCCACGGTTGAGGTTCAAGGTTCAAAGGTTCAAGGTTGAGAGAGGCGACTAAGGGGGTGCCTAATCCCCTCCCGCCACCACCTAACACCGGCGGAGGGAAGGGGGGCCGTCTGCCACGTCCTCCATAGCCCACAAGGCGACGGAGGAAGGCCTTTTGATTCCACAGGAAGCGTCGAGCCAAAGAAGGCCTCCCGTTCCGGAGCGAATCTTGACACCACACCAGTGCGGTGCGACACTCGGCGCTTAGCTGATTCAGAATGGAGAGATGATGGCTGCACCGTTGATTCTACAGGGTAAAAACGCGTTTTCGGCATTTCGTGTTACGGCCACGCTCAAAGCCATCCATGCGGTGGCCCCAGAGCTGCATGTGACGGCGTTCCGAGCCGACTTTGTCTACCTGCTCAACTGTGAAGCGCCTATCACCGATGAGGTGGAGCGCGATCGGATCTATGGGCTCCTCGACGCGACCGGGCCTTTCGAACCCACGGATGGATTCTTCGTCTCCCCGCGCAAGGGCACCATCTCGCCTTGGTCATCCAAGGCCTCCGATATCTTCCATAACTGCGGCATGGCCGATATCCACCGTGTCGAACGGGCCATCTTCTACACACTCCTCGACAAAGAGAACGCTGTCATCCCGCTCGACCAGTGTGCCGCCGTGCTCCCACTGCTGCATGACCGCATGACCGAGGGCATCTATACCGACATGTCGGATACCTTTGCCAACATGCAGCCCGCGCCCATGAAGTCGATCGACCTCCTGGGCGAGGGCCGCGAGGCGCTTGCGCGCGCCAACGTGGAAATGGGACTCGCCCTGAGCGACGAGGAGATCGACTACCTCTGCGAGGCCTACGGTGAGATCAAGCGCAACCCGACCGACGTCGAACTGGTCATGTTCGGACAGGTCAACTCGGAACACTGCCGTCACAAGATCTTCAATGCCGACTGGATTATCGATGGCGAAGAACAGCCCCAATCCCTCTTTAACATGATTCGCAACACTCACGCGCTCCATCCCGAAGGCACACTCGTCGCCTACAGCGACAACTCCGGCGTGATCGAGGGGTTCCAGGACGAATGGTTCGAGGTGCACCCCGACACCGGCAACCAGTACGGCTACACGCCCTGCCAGATGGATATCCTGCTTAAGGTGGAAACCCACAACCACCCCACCGCCATCTGCCCCTACCCCGGCGCTTCAACCGGCGTCGGCGGCGAGATCCGCGACGAAGCCGCCACCGGTATCGGGGGTCGCACCAAGGCCGGTTTGGCCGGCTTCTTCGTCTCCCACCTGCGCGTGCCTGACTTCGACATGCCCTGGGAGCGCGATTTTGCGGAGTTCCCCACCCGTCTCGCTTCCCCGCTCGACATCATGACCGAGGGGCCCATCGGCGGGGCCCATTTTGGCAATGAA
>JAOZSS010000064.1 GCA_029939545.1 Kiritimatiellia bacterium
TCGCTTAGTCGCCTCTCTCAACCTTGAACCTCTGAACCTTTGAACCTTGAACCTCTGAACCTCTGAACCTCTGAACCTTTGAACCTTGAACCTCAACCGTGGCTATCACACAATATCCAAATGAAATTGTTCGACTCATTTACTCAAAGAATCAAGATTTAAGGAGCTAACAGCCCTACAGGCGCGACCGTGCCAGGCATGGCGTGCGTTGGGTGTGACGGAACGGCATGATGGTCTTACGCAAGCCTTTCGTAAGCCGCACGCAGTGCGAGCCTACACAGGGAGCATCATCTCACCTCCCGCCCAGCCTCCTCAGCCCCCCCCCGAGCTGCCTACTGTCGCAAATGCCCCCGCTGGTTCCAAGAAGCCAACTATGAGGCGATCGCGCGTTCAGTTTGCGCTAAACAGACGGTCGAGGATGTCGTTCGCCGCGGAGGCATCGACGTCTCGGGGATTGGCTTTGGTGGAGCCGGAGGCGAGGGTTTCGGTTACGGCGGCGACGCGGTCTTCAAGTGCTTTGCCTGCGAAGGGATTGGCGATGCGCATGGAGTGGTTCAGGGCTGCGACACGCGCTTCGATGTCGGTGCCGAGACAGGCTTCGAGTTGTGCGTACTTCTCGCTGCAGGCCTCGCGGTTGTAGCGGAGGACGAGAGGGAGGCAGACAGCGCAGACGAGGCCGTGGGCGAAATGGAAGCGGGCTCCGAGCGGATGGGCGAGGCCGTGTACGAGGCCCAGGCGTGCGTTGGAGAGCGCGAGGCCGGCGAGGAAACTGCCTCGCAGGAGCGCTTCACGCGATGCGTCGTCCCCGCCGTTGAAGACTGTTTCGATGCTGTTGTTGATATCCTCGACGGCCTGCAGGGCCAACATGTCGGTCAGGTCAGTCGCGCCTCGGCTCAGGAATGATTCGACGGCTTGCGTGAACGCATCCATGCCGGACGCCGCGATCAGCGCGGGCGGGCAGGACTTCAGCAGAGCGGGATCGAGAATGACCAGCCGTGCGGTATGTGATGGGTGGCGAATGGACTTCTTTACGCCTGTATCGTCGTTGGTCAGGACGGACACCATGGTGGCCTCCGAGCCGGTCCCCGCTGTTGCGGGCGCGGCAACGTACGCCACGTTGGAGGACGGGATCGGTTCACCGTCGTGGTAAGCAACGGTTGGTAGCGGGGCATCGCGCAGGCCGGCGGCCGCCTTGGCCACGTCCATAACGCTGCCGCCGCCTACTGCGGCGACCCAATCGACCGGATTCTTGCACAACACCTCGCGCAGGGCGTCCACGTGCGCCAGTGTCGGCTCGCCTCCGGGATGCTGCCAGGTGCCAACCTCTGCTCCGTCGGGTTTCGCGGCGAGAATCCTGTCGAGTGTTCCGCCTGCGACTAGCGACCCGCCGTGCACCAATACGCCGCGCTTCCCGAAGGCGGCGCATTCCGCCAGCAGGTCTGCGACCTGCCCTACCCCCGAGACGGTTCGCATCGGGAAGAGCAGACTGGCAGGCAGGACGTTCATGCTTACTCCCCGTACATCACGATGACGGCGATTAGAGAGAGCGGTTCGTTGCCGTCGTTGCGTATGGTGTGCGTCTCACCGTTGCCGGTCAGAATGGCATCGCCCATGGAAACGCGTTCTTCGCCGCTTCCATCATCGATAAGTCCGGAGCCGCTGGTGATAATGTAGACCTCATCTTCGCGCAGGTGTTGATGGGAGCCAATGCTCGCCCCGGGCGGGAGAATGAGTTCGGCACAGAGTCGTGTGTTGGCGTTCCATTCGTCGCGTTTGAAGAAATGCCTTATTTCAACACTGCCCTCGCCGCCGCGCATAGCCTCGCGCACTTCACTCGTTCGATCTGCTGCTTTACGGATCATGGCTTCTCCCTCCACCGTAAGTCCGAAGTACTGAATAACGAAAAGGGTCTTCCGAAGAATCTGTGGGTAGAAATGGGGACTATACTGCCCGGCAGGCAAGATCTTTTCAATGACTAGCCAAATATATTTGAAATTTCTTGGTTGAGCAGCACGGGTTGATCAATTGACGTCTCAGGTAGTGCCCGGAGTTAAGGGTTCAAGGTTCACGGTTCTCAGCGATTCTCATTTTGGCGGTTTTGGATACTGTGGACATCTTCGCAGATAGCGGGGTGAGCTGAAGGGGCCATACTGAGAACTGCTGCACGGTTCTGTGTCGCCCTTGACATATACCCCAAATCTGCACACACTCCCACACTCAGAAACACACGCACAGGAGTTGAGCGATGGCAGCATATGAAATGACGGGGTTGGTCAAGGTGATGATGGACGAGGTCACGTTTCCGAGTGGCTTCAACAAGCGTGAGTTCGTGGTGACGACGGAGGACGACCGTTATCCACAGGACATCAAGTTTGAGTGCGTGAAGGATAAGACCGCCATGCTCAACGATGTCCAGGTGGGTCAGCGCGTAAAGGTCACCTTCGACCTGCGCGGTAACGAGCACGACGGCCGCTACTACACCAACCTCTCTGCCTGGCGCCTCGAACCCGCAGGCGAAGCCACAGCAGTTGGGGAAGCCGCAGCGGCAGGCGACGAGGTTCCCCCGGTGGACACTGATTCACTCGTCCCCGAAGATTTGGATAGCGACGCACCGCCGTTCTAGCGGCCGGATCTCGCATCACGTATGGCACATAGGCCGCCCGTTACTTGACTTTGTTCGCTTCGCGGCGCTTCTTGATGATCGCTTCCGCGATGGAGAACGGGACGGCTTCGTAGCGTTCGAAGTGCATGGTGAAGTTGCCACGTCCCTGGGTGACGGTGCGGATCGCGTTCGAGTAGCCGAACATCTCACTCAGCGGGACACGGCCCTCAACCACGCGGATGCCGCCGGGCTGTTCGCTCATCGACTCAATACGACCGCGGCGCTGACAGATCGACCCCGTGACCGACCCCATGTAGTCCTCGGGTGCCGATACCTCGACCAACATGATCGGCTCAAGCAGCTCGGGGTGGCCCTGCATGAACATGTTGCGGAAGCAAACCCGCGCCGCCTCTGTGAAAGCGAACTCGCTGGAGTCGACATCGTGCGATGAACCATCGAACACCGTGACCTTCATATCCACGACGGGATAGCCGGCAAACGGACCGCTCGCCATGGCCTTGATAACGCCCTTCTCGACGGCCGTGATGTACTCGGACGGAATGTTGCCGCCCTTGACCTCGTTCTCGAAAGAGAAGCCCTGCCCCGGTTCCACCGGCTCCAGGCGAAGGTGCACGTGGCCATATTGGCCGCGGCCACCGGACTGCTTGGAATGCTTGTACTGTCCCTCGAGCGCTATCGTGGCCGTTTCGCGATAAGCCACCTCGGGTCGGCCGACATCGGCCACCACGCTGAACTCGCGCTTGAGCCGCTCAACCAGGACTTCCAGGTGAAGTTCGCCCATACCGGCGATGATCGTCTCGGACGTTTCGTCGTCGAATCCGACGGTGAAGGTCGGGTCTTCCTCGGCCAGGGCATGGAGGGCCGCACCCATCTTATCGTTGTCTTGGCGCGTGGCCGGCTTGATGCTGATCGACATAACCGGCGCGGGAAACTCGATACTGTCGAGCATCACCGGGTGATCCTTCATGCAGATCGTGTCGCCGGTGCGGGTCTGTGACAAGCCCACCACCGCAATGATGTCACCGCACATGGCGCGTTCCAGGGCCTGCTGGCGGTTGGCGTGCATGCGAATGATGCGCCCGATGCGCTGCGTCTTGTCTTGCGTGCTGTTATACACCGTTGTGCCTGACTCGATCGCACCCGAGTAGATACGCATGAAGACGAGTTTGCCCATGTGCTTGTCCGCCACCACCTTGAACGCCATTGCCGCGAAGATTTCATCATCGTTGGCATGCAGTTCTGTTTTGCCATCATCGTGGGCATGGATGATCGGCGGAATATCCTCGGGTGACGGCAGGAAATCAACAATACCGTCCAGCAGCCGCTGCACGCCCTTGTTTTTGAAGGCGGAACCGCAATAGGCCGGGATAACGCGACGATCGACCGTGGCATGGCGAATGATCTTACGAATCTCTTCTTCGCTCAGATCGCCGGTCTCGAGAAACTTCTCCAACAGATCGTCGTCGCCCTGCTCCGCGCACTTTTCAACAAGGTTGGCGCGCCACGTCTTGGCCTCCTCGATCCGATCGGCCGGGATATTCTCCTCGTGGTAGGTCGCACCCATATCCTCGTCGCTGTAGTAAACGGCCCGCATGGTGACAAGGTCGATCACGCCTTCGAACTTGTCCTCAGCGCCGATCGGCACCACCATCGGTACCGCGTTGGCCCCGAGGATGTTTTGAATGCTCTCGACGACGCCGAAGAAGTCCGCACCCGTACGGTCCATCTTGTTGACGAACGCCAACTTCGGTACGCTGTACTTCTCGCTCTGACGCCACACCTGCTCGGACTGCGGCTGCACGCCGCCCACGGCACAGAACAGCGCCACGGCACCATCCAGCACACGGAGACTGCGCTCCACCTCAGCCGTAAAGTCCACGTGCCCCGGGGTGTCGATCAGCGTGATCTGGTGGTCGCGCCAGCTCGTGGTGGTGGCGGCGGAGGTAATCGTGATGCCACGTTCCTGCTCCTGGTCCATCCAGTCCATGATCGCGGCACCGTCATGCACCTCGCCGATCTTATGGGTCTTGCCCGAATAAAAAAGAATGCGCTCGCTCACCGTGGTCTTGCCCGCGTCGATGTGGGCCATGATCCCGATGTTGCGTATCTGGCTAAGTGGTACGTCCCGTTTCATGATCTGCTCCTGACTTCCTCTGTCTCGTTTCCCCGGTAAATGAAAAGCGCGGAACTATGGACTCCTCGCCCCATAAGTGCAAGCCCGTTCTACGCTTGACTACAGTCCGCCTGCGCCGGACACTCTCCACGATTCAACTTTCGGGAAGGACTATGACCGACAACTATACTATTCGACCGGCCGAATTCAGGGATGCAGAGCAGATTTTCGGGTTGATCAAAGCCTATCCCGATGAGCTGCTGGGCCGCCCTATTGGCGATATCGTGCAGAATATCGACCGCTTTCTCGTAGCCGAGTTCGATGGTGCCATCGTGGGCACGGTCTCGTGGCATGTGCTACCCGAGATCGGGGCCCCACGCCACCCCTTTATCGAAATCAAGTCGCTGGCGGTCGCGAAAAGCTGCCAGGGCCAGGGCCTGGGCCGCGAGCTCGTCAATCGCGCGATCCAGCGTGTGACGCCGATGCACCCAGCCCGTATCATCGCACTCACGTTCACCCCGCCCTTCTTCAAGGCGCTGGGCTTTGTGGAGGTGCCTAAGGAGCAGCTCATGCACAAGATCTACACAGGCTGCATGAGTTGCACGAAATACGACTCCCCGTTCACCTGTCCGGAAGTCGCCATGGCCCTCGACCTGCCTGCGACCTGATCAGGCCGACACCATCAGCTCCTGAATCTGGATGTGACCGACTGACGTCTCAAGTCCGCTGTCCACCTTCTGCACCAGCTCCGCCACAGCGGGGTCCAGCGCATCCAGGCCCAGCTCTTCAGGCGGGCTGCCATGCCGCATGATGGCATCCATCACGTCTTTTACCGACAGGTCGGTTGGCGATTGACGCAACACGTAGCATCCCTGTGCGTCGCTCAGTTCGCCCATGATGCCAGCCTGGGACAGCTCGTTAACCACGCCGTTCACGAAACGCACCGGTACGCGATGCCCATGCGCGTAGGATTCCACGTCAAACGGCGTCGCCTCCTTGCGGTGCATTGTCCGCGCCGCTTCAACCACCAGTGAAAGCGCCAACATGGCCCGGGACTGAAGGCTGGCCGAACGCGCCGAACGCTCCATCCGGTAGGTGCTGCAGTGTTGCACGGCAAAGGCCACCTCGGCCCCGAACAGGACAATCTCCCAGCTCACGTAGACCCACGCCAGCACGATCGGCACCGTGGCGAAGCTTCCGTATATACGCCCATACCGCGCCGCCCCCACCTGGAGCCGTGCACAGACCAACATCCATGCGATAAAGAGTAACGAACTGACCAACCCCCCTGTCAAGCCCGGCCAGAGGCGCACGCGTGTGTTGGGCATGAACATGATAATGAATCCGAAGGTGAGCGTGCTCATCACGATTACCATCAGGTTCCTGAGAAAACCGGACCCCATGAACGTGCGCACCATCTCGGCACCGGAATCGTCCAGGAAGCGCGTGGCAAAATCTACAACCGGCAGCGACGAAGCCAGCAGTATGAGAAACGGCAGAATAAACAGTACGCTCAGGTAATCCGTAAACTTTCGCCAGAGCGCTCGGCCCTGTGTAATACCCCACACGCGGTTGAACGAACCCTCGATCTGCCCCAGCACGGCCACCACCATCCAGATCAGGACACCGAGACCCACGCCGCCGAGTGCGGCGAAGCTGATGTTCTCGACCTTCTCGAAACCGACTTCCACGAGCCGATCGATCTCTCTCGCAATCGAACCGTCATCATTCAGTGGCTCGGGCGACACGGAGGAGGCGACCGCCTGCGTGCCCGCCGCATCAGTCGGTGCAGGCACGACCAACTCGGTGCGCTTCTGCTCAAACCGGGCGGTCCACTCCGAGACCACGCCCCGAATCTTGTCTTGGGCCACATCCTCGTTTCCCAGCCCGCGCGCGAGGGCAAGCGAGAGTGCAAGGACCGGCACGATGGCCATGAGCGTGTTAAATGTCAGCGCCGCAGCATGAATGGGGCATTCATCGGCCTTGAACCCGCGAAACACCAGGGAGATGACGCGTATGACACGGACCCCTACGCCGTGAGCGCCCTCCATCGAGCCCACGTCAAGATCCCATACATCCTCGGTCGCAAACCGCCACGCCCGCTTCAGACCGTTCCGGAACTCGGCCAGGATCTTCGTCAATCCGCTCATCGCTCCTCCGTTCTCGCTCGCTATGCCGCCGGCCCCCGCTCTCCATACAGCATCTCGTAGTATCCCTGGTAGGCCCCGCTTCGCAGGTTGTCGAGCCACTCACCATTCTCAAGGTACCACTGCACGGTGACCTTGAGTGCGTCTTCAAAACTCAGTGTTGGCACCCACCCCAACTCGTCGCGGATCTTGGCTGAGTCCATGGAGTACCGCCGGTCGTGACCGGGACGATCCTCCACAAACTGGATGAGCGACTCCGGCCGGTCAACCCGCGCAAGAATCTGCTTCACGATCTCGAGGTTCGGCACATCGTGGTCGCTGCCTATATTATAGACCTCACCAGTGCGTCCCTTCCGCATGACATCGTCGATGGCCCTGCAATGATCCTGGACGTAGATCCAGTCACGTACATTCATGCCGTCCCCGTAGACCGGGAGCGGTTTCTCCTCCAGTGCATTGGCGATCATGAGCGGGATCAGCTTCTCAGGAAACTGATAGGGTCCGAAGTTGTTGGAGCAGCGCGTAATGACCGCATCGATCCCGTGCGACTTGTGCGCCGCGCGAACCAGGAGATCGGCGCCCGCCTTTGTCGCGGCATAAGGATTGTTCGGCGCCAGCGGTGTTTCCTCCGTAAACCGTCCCTCGGGGCCGAGCGATCCGTACACCTCGTCGGTGGAGATCTGGACGAAACGCTGCACACCATGCACGCGAGCGGCGTCCAGCAACATCTGCACGCCCATCACATTGGTGCGGATGAAGGCTTCGGCGCCGATGTGGAGACTGCGGTCGACATGGCTTTCGGCGGCGAAATTGACGACGATATCGATCTCGTGCCTACGAAACACGCTCTCCACATCCTCCAGGGAAGCGATGTTTCTGCGCTCAATGATATGACGCTCATCGTCCTCGAAAGCCGCCAGGTTCTCGAGATTGCCCGCGTAGGTGAGCACGTCCATGTTGACGATCTCGATATCGGGGTAAGCTGTCAGCATGTGGCTGACGAAGTTGCTGCCGATAAACCCCGCACCGCCCGTAACCAATAGTCTCATGCTCATCTCTCCCTCCATTCACCACACTATACCCCGTTAATGACCTGCTTGTACAAGGATTTGATGCCACTCATACCGAGCCTTCTGCGTTGTAATACCGGCCAATGCCATCAGCACGAATGGCTAGCGTAACAGTTCGTTTACCCCTGTAAAGGAGTCACAAGTTCAGTAGTCAGAATCCTCATACCTTCCCAGACTTGCCTTTGGCGGCAGTTTCAACTAGGGTGCATGCGCAAAACCAAAAGGAGAACTTTCTATGTCGACGATTATTGATGTATGTGCACGTGAGATTATTGATTCGCGCGGAAACCCCACCGTTGAGGCCGATGTCTACCTCGAGAGTGGCGCTGTGGGCCGCGCCGCGGTTCCGTCCGGCGCTTCGACCGGCGAGAACGAAGCCGTTGAGCTGCGCGATGGCGACAAGGCGCGCTACCTCGGCAAGGGCGTTCTGAACGCCGTCGCGAATGTCAACGACGTGATTGCCCCTGAAGTCTGCGGCTACGAGGCCGTGGACCAGGTCGGTGTCGACAACGCCATGCTGGCACTCGATGGCACCCCGACCAAGCAGAAGCTCGGTGCCAACGCCGTCCTGGCCGTCTCGCTCGCCACCGCGCGTGCCGCGGCTGAGTACACCGGGCTGCCGCTCTTCCGCTACATAGGCGGAACCAACGCCAAGGTGCTGCCTGTTCCGATGATGAACATCATTAATGGCGGCTCACACTCGGATGCCCCGATCGCCTTCCAGGAATTCATGATCCGCCCGATCGGCGCCCCGACCTTCCGCGAAGCCGTCCGCATGGGAGCCGAGACGTTCCACAGTCTCAAGAAAGTCCTGTCCGACCGTGGCCTGAGCACCGCTGTGGGCGATGAGGGCGGCTTCGCCCCCACTCTGAACGGCACCGAGGACGCCCTCGAGAGTATCCTGAAGGCCGTGGAGCTGGCCGGCTACAAGCCCGGCGAAGATATCACGATTGCACTCGACTGCGCGGCCAGCGAGTTCTATGCCGATGGCATCTACAACTACGCCAAGTTCGAGGGTGACAAGGGTGCCAAGCGTTCGCGTGAAGAGCAGGTCGACTACCTGGCCGAGCTGATCGGCAACTACCCGATCGACTCCGTCGAGGACGGCTGCGATGAGAGCGACTGGGAAGGCTGGAACCTTCTGACCGCGAAGATGGGTGGCCAGTGCCAGCTCGTTGGCGACGATCTGTTCGTGACCAACGTGGATTACCTCGCCCGCGGCATTAAGGAGAAGTCGGCCAACTCTATCCTGATCAAAGTCAACCAGATCGGCACCCTGACCGAGACGCTGAACGCCATCGAGATGGCCCACAAGGCCGGCTTCACCGCCGTGATCAGCCATCGTTCCGGTGAGACCGAGGACAACACCATCGCCGACATCGCCGTGGCCGTGAACGCCGGACAGATCAAGACCGGCTCCATGTCGCGCACCGACCGCATCTGCAAGTATAACCAGCTTCTGCGGATCGAAGAAATGCTCGGCGAAGAAGCCGTATACGGCGGGTAGAAAAGAACAGGGCTCAGGAGTCAGGAGTCAGGCATCGGGGAGCGCGAATGAAACGACGGCTGTTCCGCGCGCAGCCCCGAACCTGCCCAACTGCCCCCTGACACCCGACACATGAAACCTGGCAGGGGGAACGTCTAAGTCTGTGAATGGCTGGACAACAGTATATAGATCAGCTTGGGTGGTGTTGTTTATTCTCTTCACCATCGGGCTGGTCTGCATCTTTCTGCCGCGCTGCCACCACCTGCGTCAGCTCCAGCAACGCAAGACCGAGCTACAGGCGGAGAACCGCGAAACCGAGGCGATGACCCGTGCGCTACAGGAGAAGCAGAAACGGTTCAGCACCGACCCCGCCTACGTTGAGCGTGTGGCCAGGGAAACCGGCATGGTAAAGCCCGACGAAGTCGTCTTCCAATACACCAACGCAACCGATCGTCCACAGCCACGGAGGAGAACCCCATGAGACACATCCACCTGATTCTCGTTGCCGCCCTGTCGCTCTCCTCTGGTTGCATCAAGTTCTCCGAAACCCTGACACTCCATGACGACGGGTCGGGAGTCATCGACATTGCCTACACGCTCCCCGAAGAAACCGTCACCCAGATCTCAGGCATGATGAAACTGGCCAACGAACTCGCGGATGCAGTCGGCGAAGAGCCGCCCGGGGATTCGCACGGCTATCTCGAACTGCTGCTCAATCCATCGGAGAACCGAATCAAGCGCAAGGTCGAGAGCTACAAGGTGGATGGACTGGCCCTGAAGGAAGTCAAGGTCGAGGAGCGCGACGGCAGTCGACAGGTCACGTTTCAGCTCACGTTCAAGAGCATCCGAGATCTGGCCGACACTGACTTCTTTGCCGACCACGGCTTCACGCTCTCGCGTGTACAGGAAGGCCGCTTCCGCCTGATACGCAAAGGGATGCAGGCATCCGGCGCTGAGCCGGTAGATCTTGATGATCCGCAGATCGTCAGGCTGCTGACCCCTATCCTGGGCGGCTTTAATGCCATGATTGGAGTCAAGACTCCCGGCCGAATCATCGAGGCCAACACCACGCGCCGCTCGCTGCGGCAGGCCGTATGGAACTTCGAGTTCAACCGCGACGCCGCAGACTTCCGCTCGTTCTATACGAAAGACCTGGTCATCGTCTTCGAAGGGGCAGGGCTTTCGCTCCCGGCTGAATAGGTTTAGTACAGCTTCTCGTACTCGCCCTTGGAGACCTTCTTAAGCTTGTGGAATCCGGCCGACTTGGCCCGATCGTCTGCGCCGCTCTCAGACGACCCCACGTTCGGGGCCGAGATCAGCTTCTGCACCTGCGCCCCACACGCCGGGCAGACAGCCAACACCTCCACGTTCTTATGAAAATGTTCAAAGCCACAACGGCAGATATCGCAACCCTTCTCCCCATCGACAACCTGGTACTCGTAGATTGGCACTTTTCTCAAATCCTTCTTTAACAGGACCCACAGGATGAATCCACCATTATCCCGCGGGGACGAGCACACTCAACCCGCCGCTCGAAACCGTCACATCGACATCCCGTTCGCACTCCACCAACTCGCCATCGATCTGAATCGGCGTCGGCTCTTCGCGCTCGACTCGCATCGACTTGAAGCTGCGGAACACCACCTCCGGCAGCTTGCTCAGTGACCCGTCAAACAGCCGCGTGATGTTGGTCACCAGCTTGGCGATATCCTGACGCAGCGCCACCACCAGCTCCAGCCGCCCGTCATCCGGACGTGCGTGCGGCGCAATCCGTGCGCCCCCTCCGAACTGGGTCAGATTCGCCACAGTGAACACAAGCGCGTTGTCGAATGAGAGCGTCTCCTCACCATCCAACACCACCTTCATCTGTTGGGGCCGGTACTCAAAGAATTCCTCCACCCCTGCAAAAACATAAGGAAGCACACCGCGTACGGGCAATCGATCGAATCCGCTCACAATGGACGCATCCCACGCCATGCTACAGGTAACGAAAAAGGGCTTGCCGTTAACATGTCCCACGTCGATCGCCTGCCGCTCGGCAGATGCCATCTGCACGATGGCTTTCTCGGGCGAGAGCGAGATTCCAAAATGCCGGGCAAAGCCGTTGCCGCTACCGACCGGCACCACACCCAGCGCCACATTCGTGTCCACCAGGACACGTCCGATCGTGCTCAGCGTACCGTCACCGCCCACCACGATGACCGTGTCCACGCCCTCCTCGACGCAGGCACGCGCCTTGCCCTCGCCATCCTCAACCGATTGCGTGAACTGATACTTGAGGTCGACCTCGGGCCGTACCTCCCAGTGCCGGTCGAACGCCCGACGCATCGCATCAAACGACCACATCAACCCCGACTTGGGATTAACCAGCACCACCACACGCCTGGGATCCTGCTCTGCCATGCCCAGACCATACCGAACCCGTCCCCCCACAACAAGACTCAGCTTTAACAACCCTCACACCACCGTGCGAAACGCGGCTCGCTCGGAGAGCTCGCCCTACCTTCGCA
>JAOZSS010000249.1 GCA_029939545.1 Kiritimatiellia bacterium
CTGGTGGAGGTGTTCGGGTACCGTCCGGATGTGCTCTACATCGCGGCTGTGGCGTATGGCGACGACGATGGATCTGACATCGATAGCCAGTGTCCGTCGGAATGGTATGGTGAAGAGTGGGACGATTTTCTGTCCGCCAATGTCCGCAACCTTGACCGTCCCGAGTTTCTGCCGGTGTGCGTCGAGAGCGTGCAGGACCGGGATCTGGACGGCCGGTTCGACAAGGGCGCGCCGACCATGGAGTCGGAGGTCGGCGGCAATACGCGTGACGCGAACTACGACCTGCGCCGGTTCTTCATCGATGAGTTGACAGGGGAATCACACGCGATCACCGTTCGACTCTATCCCAACCTGGTCGGCAACAATGCAACAGACGTTGAACTGATCAGTAACCTGAACCGCCGTGATTTTGCGGCGATCAGTAACGATCTCGATCTGGTTACGGCAGGCGATCTGACGACCTACTTCAGGGCCTATCCGATGACCCCGGTTTCAGGCGATGGCTTTGAGACAACTCTGCTGGCCAACCGGTGCGGCGCGTATCGCATCAACGCACGCTACAAAGTCGGCGGCACGGGTAACTGGGTCTACTACAGCGACAACTGCCTGCGGCGCGACTTGGCCGTGGTGGTGTCGCCGACCAAGGCTCTGGACTTGACGATGTACGAGGTCAATCCGCTGACGGCCGAGGCGACGGAGCCGACAGATGCCGGGCGGAGCACGTTCGAGGATCTCTACATCGTGAACACGGACCGCGCCGACACGCTCAATACGAGCTACTACACCAACCTGGGCGTCAACATGCTCTGGTTGCAGCCGATCCATCCGATTGGAACGGACAGTAAGGGGATCGATCCGGATACCGGATCGGCCTGGGATCCGGGCAGTCCCTATGCGGTGAAGGATTACTGGAGTGTGAATCCGAAACTTGGCGATGACGACACGCCTGCTGACGCGATGGCCGAGTTCCAGGCCTTTGTGTCGGCCATGGACGGTGTCGATGTTGGTGTGATGATGGACGGCACCTTCAACCATTCGGCCCCGGATGTGGTCTTCGGCCAGGGCGCCGCAGATCTGTTCCCATGGGCCTCGAACACGACGCAGGAAATCCGGATGGATCGTCCGCAATGGTTCGCCAAGGCGGGCAGTCCGGGCGAGCACGCTACGCACTACATCAGCGGGTCGATCAATGACATAGCCATTGCGCCCGACCGGATTGACTTCGGCAAGTGGACCGACGTGCGCGAGTTCTGGTTCGGTTCCTATGACTGCCTGGTCAAGGGCGGGTCGCCCGGCGAGACCACGAGCCGTCACTTCCGCGAGTTTCTGTCTGAGCGGGATGCGTTTTTCGGACACGATATGTACGCTGCGGAGGTGTGGGAGTATTTCGCCTACTACCCGCTCTTCTGGCTGGACCGTTCGGGATGCCCGGTCGGCACGCCGAAGTCGGAATCCTACAAGGGAATCGACGGGTTGCGCTGCGACTTCGCGCAGGGCCTGCCCAACCAGTTCTGGGAGTACTGCATCAACAAGACGCGTCAGCGCAAGTGGGACTTCATCTTCATGGCGGAGTCGCTCGACGGCTTCCGCGATGTCGGCGGCAGCAAACACCACGGTGTGGGCTATCGTTCGAGCCGTCACTTCGATGTGCTCAACGAGAACCTCCTGTTCTACTGGCGCGATCCCTATTTTAACTACTTCAAGAAGGACTTTAATGGGGACGAGATCCCTGATGACCCCGATCCCAGGACAGGTCCGACGCGTGACAAGCTGACCGATCGACGCGACGCTTTTGACGCGTCGTCGATTCTCCTGAATCTCACCGGGCACGACGAAGTGCTGCCCAGTCACGACCCCTGGCGTCTGTTCTACGCGTACGCCGAGCTGGCGGCGGTGGATGGTCTGCCGATGCTGTTCTACGGACAGGAAGCCGGTCTCCAGAATGACCACGGCACGTACGAGAATGGCGAGGAGATCCCGGATGATACGCACAACTTCGAGTACTACGAGGTGAACTTCGGGAAGTCGATTCCGAACTTCAAACGCTACAACTCGATGACGAATGTCTGGACGAATGCCAACACCACACTGCGTGCCGCCTACGGGCGGGTGAACCAGGCGCGTTTGGGGTCGCCTGCACTTCGCAGCCAGGGACTGTTCTTCCTGAACGACTGGACCACGGGTTACGTGCGTGACGATATATTTGCCGTGGCCAAATTCGAGGAGCCGGGAGTCAGTGCGGCGACGCAGGATGTGGTGTTTGCCTTTGTGAATAACAACCACTGGTCCGGCGATGGGTATGGGACCAACTTGTCGGAACGATTCAATGTAAACACGAACTACAGCAACGGTAAGAACTGGTTCGGAATCATATCCGGTCATGACTACAATGTGGTCGACCTGCTCTCGACGACCCCAACGAACGAGCTGTGGAGCCCCGATAAGCCGGGTTCAGAGTTGCTCACCAGCGGTCTCTGGACTTGGTTGCACGAGAACCCGGTCCAAGGCAAGCAGGCCCAATACATCAAGCTGATCGACAAGACCGGTCCTTGGCCGGACGACAATGACATGGATGGGTTGAACGATTGGCAGGATCCGGACGACGACAACGACGGCATGCCGGACGAGTACGAGGAGAACAACGGGCTCGACAAGGATGATCCCGATGATGAGTACGGTTGGGATGGCGACAAGGATGGGGATGGTGTCCCGAACGGCGAGGAGATGATCGCGGGTACGGATCCGGATGCCATCACCGACTTCCTCGCTATTACCGGTGTGGCAACGAATCCGGTCGGCGCGGAGGTCGTGTGGCGGAGCGTCTCCAACATCAACTACCGGGTCGAGCACAAGGACGACCTGTTGATGCCGGGCGCTTGGACCCCGGACAGGTCGTTGACCGCAGGATCTTCGAACGAAACGGTGGATGTGTCGCTTCCGAGCGATGTCAGCAACCGGTTCTGGCGTGTACAGGTAATCCAATAGAGCAGGGCGGAACAATGAAGCGCCTTGTTTTTGGTGTCCTGTGCGTGATGGCAGCCGGTGTGCTGCCCGCCGTCGGCAATGGCAACGTCTATGGGGTGTAACCGGTCTTCCGCTCTTCCGCTCCTGCCTGAGAGAGAAAAAACATAGAAAACAGGGTGGCTGATTGAC
>JAOZSS010000250.1 GCA_029939545.1 Kiritimatiellia bacterium
GAAAATGGGGGGCGCTTAGTCGCATGAGTGAGAGCGGAAGACCGGTTACACCCGGCACGCAACGCTCTTCGTTGTCACCCGCTTTAGCCCTGTGGTACAGTCTGCTCTGTCATGGCTGAGCACACACACAATCACATCACGGACGGCAACCTGCTGCGCGCGATTCTGCTTCTGGCAGGGCCGATGATGGCGAGTTCCATCCTCCAGAATGTGCAGAGCCTGATCGACCTGTTCTGGGTGGGCCGATTGGGGGCGGAGGCCGTGGCAGCTCTATCCATGAGCGGAACCATGCTGATGCTCATGTTTCCCGTGGTGCTCGGACTGGCAACCGGCACCGTCGCCATCGTCTCGCGCCACGTGGGCGCAGGCGAAATGGATGAGGCCTCGCGTGTGGCGGGGCAGTCCTTGTTGGCGGGCGTGATCATCGGCGTCATCACAGGCGTTGTAGGTTGGTGGTTGGCCCCACATGTTGTCGTGCTGTTTCGGGCCGAGGCGGCCGTGGCGGAGTTGGCCATCGCCTACCTGCGCATCAACCTGGCCGGCATCGTGACGATGATCCTCTTGTTCGTGGGCAGCAGCGCCATGCGCGGCGCGGGCAACGCCACGATACCCATGCTGTCCATGATCCTCTCCAACGTCATCAACATCATCCTCGACCCCATCATGATTTTCGGGCTGTTGGGCGTGCCGGCCATGGGCGTGCGCGGCGCGGCGGCGGCCACGGTGATCGCCCAGTTCTTTGCGATGGTCATTATCATGGCGACGATGGCCAGCGGTCGGACCGGACTGCATGTGACGCCGTCCCGCTGGCGGCCTCATGTTGTGACGATGTGGCGTCTGCTCCGTATTGGTATGCCGAGCACGATCCAAATGGTGGCGCGCAGCCTCATGGGCGTTGTCATCATGCGCCTCGTAGCCGGGTGTGGGACCGCCGCTATTGCCGCGCATGGGATCGGGGTGCGCCTGCACATGATGCTCCTGCTCCCCGCATTCGCATTTGGAAACGCCACGGCCACAATGGTGGGACAGAATCTCGGCGCGAAGCAACCGGAGCGGGCTCACCTCGCTGCATGGATGGCCACGGGCATGGATGTACTGGTCATGCTGATCGCCGCGATGGGGCTGTTCATCTTTGCGCCGACACTGATTGGTTTCTTCAATACGGATACTTCCGTTGTTGAAGTGGGCACCAGCATGATGCGAATTGTCACGCCTTTCTTCATTTTTGTCGGCTTGGCCATCGTTCTGTCGCGCGCCCTCATGGGCGCGGGGGACACTACCGCCCCCATGGTCACCACGTTGGTCGCCCTGTGGGGGGTACTGGTTCCCCTGGCCATCCTGTTGGCCCGGCGTGTCGAGCCGACGACAGATGGCATCTGGTGGGCCATCGCCATCGCGATCACCCTGCACGGACTGATGAATGCCGCGTGGTTTATGACCGGACGTTGGCGGCATATCGAGGTATAGCCTGCCCCGCTGCGTAGATCTCCACATTGTGTCGCACGATGCGGCCTTCGATCATGTAGATAACATCCTCGGCAATGTTAGTCGCGTGATCAGCAATGCGCTCCAAGTGTCGTGAAGCGGACAACAGGTGAAGCAGGATATTCACATTCGGCTTAGCCCCGGTGTCCTGGAGTTGTGTCTTGACGATCTCGTACATCTCCCTGTTCATCGTATCCACAACATCGTCCATCTCACACACCTCGCGCGCTAGCTCTGCATTCATGTTCACCAGGGCATCCAGGCTCTGCGCCACCATGACGCGCACGCGTGCGGCCATCGGTGCAAAGGGCAGCGCGACGCTGACCTGTTTCTGCTCGGCCAGAAAAAGGGCGAGCTCGGCGATATTGACAGCCAGGTCCCCTATCCGTTCAAGGTCGCTGTTGATCTTGAGCACGGCCACCACGAAACGCAGGTCCACGGCCACGGGTTGATGCAGGGCCAGGATTTTGAGGCAGTCTTCTTCCACATCGACCTCGCGCTGGTCCACCTCCGCGTCGCCATCCATCACCTTGCGTGCCAACTCGGCATCGCGTGTTTCGAGCGCCTGCACCGCCTCGGCCAGTCTCTGCTCCACCAGGGCGCTCAGTTCCAGCACCGCGCGCTTGAATCGATCGACCTCTCTGAAGAAATGTGTTGTCACGGTTCTACTCCTTCTCTTTTACCCGAATCGTCCGGTGATATAGTCCTCGGTCTGCTGTTCACGGGGCTGCGTGAATAGCTGCGATGTTTCTCCAAACTCCACCAATATTCCTTCGTAGAAGAATGCGGTCAGGTCGGAGATCCGCGCAGCCTGCTGCATGTTGTGAGTTACGATTACAATGGTGTAACTGTCTCTCAGTTCTGAGATCAGGTCTTCAATGCGGGCCGTGGCTTTGGGGTCGAGGGCCGAGGTCGGTTCATCCATAAGAAGCACTTCGGGATTGACTGCGAGGGCGCGGGCCAGACAGAGGCGCTGCTGCTGACCGCCCGAGAGCCCCAACGCGTTGCGGTCGAGGCGATCCTTTACCTCGTCCCAGAGCGCAGCCCGCACCAGGCTCTTCTCCACGATGGCCTGAAGGTCGGAGCGGCCAGGCACGCCGTGCAGGCGTGGACCGTATGCCACGTTGTCAAAAATGCTCTTGGGAAACGGGTTTGGCTTCTGAAAGACCATCCCCACCCGCTTCCGCAGTACGGTGACGTCAATCTTCTTGCCGTAAACATCCTCGTCATCAAAGCAGAGACGCCCTTCCACGCGACAGCCGGGTATGAGATCATTCATACGGTTGATCGCACGCAGGTAGGTGCTCTTGCCACATCCACTCGGACCAATAATGGCCGTAACCTGCCGGGCCGGTATAGCGAGCGAGACCTTCCGGACCGCCTCATGGGTGCCGTAGAAGATGGAAAGGTCCATTGATTGTACGTGTGTTGTCATAGCTTACCCCCTCAGACTTTTCGAAATGCGAGCGCGCAGGACGATGGCGGCCACGTTGAGCAACAGTACGATCCCGACCAGTGTCGCGACCATTCCGAACTGAACATGCCGTATCTCATCCACGGCCTCATGTTCGGTGCATAGATTGTAGATGTTCCAGGAGAGGGCCGGCGTCGGACGCGAAAGCGCCTGTAGCGGATTCAGCGCGCGCCCCACGCTGACGGCAGC
>JAOZSS010000005.1:0-27748 GCA_029939545.1 Kiritimatiellia bacterium
CAGAAGACGGCGGATAGCCAGACGCTGAAAATGGGGGGCGCTTAGTCGCATGAGCGAGAGCGGAAGACCGGTTACACCCCTCGCGGGCAACAACACTGAAGCGTAATGCGGAATGGGGACATACCCGCGTCATCACCTTCTGTCAACTCGTCACTGACATGCGCCCTCGCGAATGACTGCCTTGATTCATGCATCTGCCCATGCCATCATCCCAACCATGAGTGCAAAGAAAACCAGAATCGCCATTCTTCACCGCTACGGCTTGGCCGGAGATATCTGTTGTGGGGGGCATAACCGGCCTCGGACGATTGAGATTCTGCATGAGCGGGGGTACGAGGTCCATTTTGTTGGACCCAAATCGATGGATGCTTTGTCGGACTATGCGGCGAAGTATGTGATCATGCATGAGCTGCCGTTTACGTGGGATCGAGCGAATCCTACGCATAAGTGGAGCCGAACGATTCTCTGGCTGCTGTGGCTGCCGTTCGTGGCGCTGTGGTGTCGAATCAAGCGTATGGACGTAGTAACCCATACGAACGACACGATGCCGTTAACGGGATGGATTCTGCGGATTTTCTACGGCCGAAATGTCGTCACAACGGTGATGGATTTCTTCTGCCGGATCTATACCGAGAAGCACCCGTTCCTACGGCCCTTGGGCAACTTTATCGAGTGGCTTGATATCGAATCGTGGAAACGAATCCCCGTGATCCTGACAAAGGTCTATTTCATCCACGACTACCTGGCGGAGCACGGCGTACCGCGGGAGGCACTCCTCGTTGAACGCAACCCCTGCGACAGAAGTATCTTCTTCCCTCTTGAGGGCGATGCCAGGAAAGCCGCAAGGGAGAAGCTGGGGTTCGCGGACGAGGATTTCGTCATGACGCACCACGGCATCATGCACCCGAACAAGGGAAACGACTGGGTCGTCCGACGGGTGGCGGAACTGAAGGATGAGATTCCGACCCTTCGTTTTCTGCTGATGGGCGACGGCGGCGAGATGGCCAACCTGAAGGCGCTGGTCGACGAGCTGGGCCTCCAGGAGCATGTACTGCTGCCTGGATGGATGCCGGACGAGAAATCACTTAACGAGGCGATCGCATCGGCAGATGTCGGCCTCGTCATGCGGATCGGGCAGGAAACCGACCACTTCCACATGACCGATACGCTCAACCATGAGATGGGCTGCGC
The DNA here is from genome assembly GCA_029939545.1 of Kiritimatiellia bacterium. Classification (GTDB taxonomy): domain Bacteria; phylum Verrucomicrobiota; class Kiritimatiellia; order UBA8416; family JABMPJ01; genus JABMPJ01. The sequence goes on from JAOZSS010000005.1 coordinate 1,192, forward strand.
GAAACCAGTCCTTGCCGCCAATCTGAAGGGAATCGCCGAGGTCGTTCACGACGGCGAAAACGGCTTCCTCTTCGCCCCGGACAACCCCGAGGAGTTCCGCACCAAGCTCCTCCAGCTCTACCGCGATCCCGCTCTGCGCGAACGCTTCGGCACCGCCGCCCTCGCAACCAGTCGCGAGGTGAGCGACCTGGAGGTGTGTGCCCACCAGGTGGCAGACCCGATTATTGCGCTGGTGGAGAAGGGGAGAAGATTCTCGCGCCAAGACGCCAAGGGAAGGGAAGGGAAGTGAAGTGAAGCACGCTTCCTTTGCGCCTTCGCGTCTTTGCGCGAGTTTTTCCAACAGACGACGAGTCTCTCCTTGTTTCGACTGCCCCGATGCAGATCGGGGTGTACTTCCGTGCCTTCCGTGGTTAAGTTCTCCCCATGAATGCTGAAACCAAAACTGTATCCGTTGTGATTCCCTACCTCAACGAGGAGGTGGCGTTGCCGGTTCTGTATGCGCGCACGTGCAAGGCGTTTGAGGCTTTGCCGGAGGAGGTCGAGTTCCTGTTTGTGGATGACGGGAGCAAGGATGGCAGTTTCGAATGGGTCTTCAAGACCGCCGCGACGGATCCGCGTGTGAAATACATCAAGCTTTCGCGCAATTTCGGGCACCAGGCGGCCATTACCGCGGGTATGGCGCATGCAACCGGCGACGCGGTGATCACGATTGATGCCGATCTTCAGGATCCTCCCGAGACGATTCCGGACCTGATCGCGAAGTGGAAGGACGGGTTCGAGGTGGTGCATGCGATCCGCTCCGCGCGTAAGGGGGAGACCGGATTCAAGAAGTTCTTCGCGTTTGCGTTTTACCGCATCTTCAAGAAGATCACCGAGGTGGAGATGGTCTCCGACAGCGGCGACTTCCGCCTGCTCGACCGCAAAGCAGCCACCGCGATATCGAGCCTGCGCGAGCACCACCGCTATATGCGCGGCCTGGCCTCATGGATCGGATTCCAACAGGGCTCCGTGCTCTACGACCGCGACCCACGCTATGCCGGCGAGAAGAAGTATACGTTCAAGCAATCCTTCGTTCTCGCGCTCAATGCGATCGCATCATTCAGCGGCACACCGCTCCGGATGATCTTCTACCTGGGCGGCTGGATCTGCGCAGGCTCACTGGCCGGTGCCATTGCGGCATGGATCTATCACATGAAGACGGGACAACCCCAACACATCGGCACGGTCACGCTCGCCTTCGCGACCCTCTTCATCACGGGACTCCAGATGTTCTGTATCGGCATCATCGGCCAGTACCTGCGCCGTGTCTTCGACGAGATCAAGGACCGCCCGCTCTACCTGGTTCAGAGCCAGAACCTTTGAGGGGACTCGACGTCTGTAGGGACAAGATTCTCGCGCCAAGCTTGCCGCACGCGGTGCGGCCCTACAGGCTCGTTGAGTCTACGCAACGGATAGCGTCAGGAGGGAAATTCGGCGGCATTGGCGGTGATCCATTCGGCGGCGGCTTCATGTGAGCTGAGCTCACGCCCATGCTGCTCGCGCTGTGCGCGACGGTAGTCCTCGATGTAGCAGATCTGCTCCACGATGCGACCGTGGTAATGGGCAGACGCGTCACTGAAAGAGAGTCCGTTGATGTGGGTGTCGCCCTCATCATTCTCGGCCTCAACCGTCCATACGATCATCCCACGCACTACTTCGGGGTGCGCAAGCGTGGGATAGCGCAACTCCACTATATCGCCCAGCTCGTAGGGTCGATTGGATTCAAAGGCTATCCCGCCATAACTCACATCCCGCATCTCGTGAGGATAGAAGTCGTTGTGTCCGTCAACACGGCATTCGACGGGCACACTGGACGGGTGCCTGAAGAACCTCCGCCGCTCCACAAATGACTCGTTCATAACTCAAAGCATATGAACTGATACGGGAAGGTTCAAGGTCCAAGGTTCTCGACTTCTTCCCGGGTTCGGTGTTTAGTTCTACCCATGAAGACATGGAAGACGTTGGTCAAAGAGACGGTACTCGACTTGGGTAAGTTCCTGAAGGTTGAACGGCATACGGTCGATTTTGGCGAGGGCCGTGTGATCGACGACTGGCCATGGGTCATTACCCCCGATTTTGTGGTCGTGGTTGCCGTTACTCCCGATGGGCAATTTGTATGCCTGCGCCAGAGCAAGTACTCGATTGAGGGTGTGGCGATTGCTCCCCCCGGCGGCCATATCGAGGAGGGCGACTCACCGCGCGCATCAGCCGAACGTGAACTTCGCGAAGAGACGGGCTATGAGTCCGACGACTGGACGTTCCTGGGCCGCTACCCGGTTGATGCCAACCGAGGCGCTGGCACGGCAAATTTCTTCCTCGCACGTAATGCCGCGTTCGTCGGACACGTGGAATCCGACGACCTGGAGCCGCAGGAACTGGTCCTTCTTTCACGCGAGGAACTTGAAGCCACCCTCGATAGCTGCGAAGTCAAGCCCCTGCCCTGGGTCACCGCATTTGCGCTGGCGCTGCGGCGCTGCTAATGCCCATCGTCTGCAGGGGATCAACCACGGAGGCACAAAGGCACGGAGGCGATTCTCACGACGTTGTCCATGGGAGAGGGAAGAGTGCACGGACGGACTAACCGTCACTTCCTTTCACAGTTTTTCCGGTTCCATCCGTACCAGGTCAGACCGAACAGGACGAGGGCGGGCCAGAGCGCGAGAAGGCGACGCAGCTTACCGCCACGACCCACTTTGAATGAGACGGTCAGCGCCTCCGTGGGGTCGGTCTGTAGCGGACGCTTGAAGTTAAGGCGATGGCCGTGCTCGGGCATGGCGACGCGGATGGCCGTAACGACACCGGCGGCGGCGGCCTGCTGATCGATCATCTTGTCGGCGACGATCTCCAGTGCATGGCGATCCTTCTCGGACAACCGCTGTTCGATCCGGTCGAGGTATTGTTGGGCATTCTGCTCGACCGTTTTCTGTTGCTGCGGCAGGCCGGCCTGCTGTTGGCCTTCCTCAATAATGTTCTGGTTGTAGCGGATTACATCGCGCCGATTCATCAGGCCAATCTTAACCTGCTGCTTCATCAGGTTGCGTAGCTGTACGCGCGCATCTTCATTGAGGTCGGCTTGCCCCTGTGAGTAGTTCAACGCCTGCTCAAACGCCTTGCGTGCCTGCCGTTGCTCACCGGCGATGAGCAATTGTCCGGCGTTGTCGAGTTCCCGTTTGGCCTTCTGGATGCTGCCCGCCTTGCGCTCGAGGTTGCGCCGACGATAGGACGCCGAGTCAAACACCTCGTAGCCCCACTGCCGCGCGACATCGTGCTCCATCGTGCCCCCGAAGTCGTAGTAGTTGAAGCCGGGCGGAGCAAACAACTCCCATTCGATATCTTCCTGCGGCAGCTCGAAGGTCGGAGCACGGTACTCGCGTCGACGCGAGAGCGCCCCGCTATCGGCGGATCCGGCGTAGATGAATTCTACCGTCGTGGCGGCCGTCTCCTCCTCTTCCTCAAGCGGAATGCAGTAGCGGCCATCGTCGCGCGACACCTGCACCTCGCGTCCGTTGACCTGCGCGGCCCACAGGCTGTCATCTTTGTGCGGCAGCTCGAACTTCAGGAAACGCAAGCGGCGAACGGTGAGGTCCAGTTTGACCTGTGTCAACAACTTGCCGCCCGTTGACAGGGCCGACCGGACACGCGCCTTGTCGATCCGTGCCGGTAACACACCGGCCGCTTCATGGCGGACCACGGAAAGATCCAGCACATAGTCGGACCGCAACGTCCGATAGCACAGAATGGCATCGGACAGCTCTCCCGCCCCGAACACGGACGGAACGTTGCGCGGATCCTCGACTTTCAGCCCTTGCGCGGCACCGGAAGGCCGTACCTGGACGCGTCCCCCACACGTCACCACCAGGTACCCGCGCGGGTTCTCGGTGTCGAGGGTCACCAGCGGCTTGAGCGTCACGAGCTGCGCGGTCGTGTCATACGGCAACTGGTAGCTCGCCAGCAGCGGATAGGTGTTCTCCACCTTGCTGTGCAGGTCCACTTGCCACAGTCCCGCTTCCCGGTCAACCTCATGCACCCGCGCGACGTTGCGACCGGTGACGGTCAGGTTGACACCGGGAACCGGCACCTTGAGGCGGAAGCTCTTGACCCCGGCATTCTCGATCTTGTAGCGGATGAAGGAGCGGACCTGTAGCATGCCCTCGGCGAGGTCGGTCAGCTGCAGAATCTCAGGCGTGACGACGGGCGCCATCACTTCGGACCTGAGGACAATCGACCAGGTCGGCCGCAACAGATCGAACACCAGCACGCCCGCCTGCCGAATGCCCTGTTCGCTGGCTTTCTTGAGGTCAACGCCGCGCTGCTCATCGACCATAAGCCGAATGCCGCGCTCGCCAGAGATCGTGATGCGCCCGGAGTGCTTATGGACGGAGGCCGCATGCACACGCGGGACCGTAATACGTTCCTCGATGCCTTTCTCGGTACGCGCCACCACCATGTTCAGTTCGGTGTTGCCCGTGACCCGCCGGTTGAAGTGTACGATGATGCGCTGCAAGCCGGAGGTCGGAAGCCGGAGATCGGAAGTCGGCACGTTGACTTCATCCCAGTGATTGACGTCGGGGCCGGTGAGGGTTTCGACTTCGTAGTCGGCGGGGAGATCCAGTGTTACGGAGAACACACCGGAGCGCAACACGGTTAGGGCCAGTCGCGTGGCCAGGACGATCCGTTCATCGGCAATCGAAAGCGTGGCGGACTCGGCGACGCGTAGTTCCGGCAGCACTTGTTCAGCTTCAACGCGGGCGCTCACCTGCGCGGGCTGACTGTAACGATAGGCCCGGCGCGTGGTTGAGAGTCGTGGGGTTGACTTCCGGGGCTGGGGCGACGCCACCATGGCTTCGAAGTCCTCGATATTCATCGAGTTGAGCCCCTTGCTCTCGATAACACGCACCTGGATCGAGTCGGGCGCGCTGAAAGCGAGCACACCGCGTTGGCGGGCGGCACCGTCTACGGACGGCACGCCTATCGTTGCCGCATAGGGCAATCCTTCACTGGCCACCTGTGTGACCACCGTTACCGTGAGGGCGCCCACCGCCGACTTTTCGAGGATCGCCTCGAGCATGGAAGTAGTGGGGTCGAAGCTCCATGTCGCCAGCCCGTCGGCGTGCACCGCCGTCACAGCCATCCCGGCCGGGATGCGGGCTTTCAGCTCCTTCACCTCGCCCTGTGCAATCTGGTAGCGGATCGTGTTCTTGAGATCAACCACTCCGGGCCGCAGCATGGCCATGGTGGTTACGTCGCAGTAGTATACCGACGCTTCGAGCTTCGTCTTGCGGGCTCGCGGCCGCCAGCTAACAGTGACGTCACCCCCGGCAACGAAGACGACTTCGGTCTCGGTTGCGCCATCAGCTTCGGCGCTGAGCAGCCGCACGGCGGCCGTTGAAGCCACCTCCATGTCGGCCCCGGGGAGTGTTAACGTCATCCGATTACGCAAGCTCTGCGGCACATGCAGCGGCAGGCTCCACTGTCCGTTCTTCTCGGTGACGGGCAGATGCGCTTCAACCGTGAGCTCATACTCACCGCGGCGCTTCACATCCAAAACGTAACCGTCCGGACGCGGGACGATCTCCAGGTCATCATCATCGAGGGCAAAGTCGGTGAGTACGGCCCCGACCGGAAGCAGGCGGACCTCGCCCGGGTCATCCGTCTCGAACACCAGGTGCATTTTCAGGGCCGCACTCTGTTCCACATCGCGTGACATGGCGGAGCCTTCCACTTCCATCTCCACCGAGTCTACAATGACTACAGGAGCCGGTGGGGGACAGATCACCTCGTTGGCCTGAGCCGCCACGATCCAGCCGCCGAGAACTGCAGCCGCCATCGCAAGCAGCCACCCGACCCATATAGAACCGGAGCGTGACCCTTCGTCATTCGGCTGTTCGTCATTCTTCATGTCGTATTCCCAGGGGGAGGGAATGTCTTCATCCTGGATATCGGGCGGGATTCTGGACCGGCGACGGAACGGATAGGCGATGCCGCGGCCCATCCAGCAGGGGAACCGCCAGAGGAGCTTGGCACCCCCCCGCATTGTGAACCAGAACAGGAGCCAGAACAGCAGGGACAGGTACAGGACCACGGCCAGCACCGACCGGCCTGCGGCGGCCTGTGCAATGCCCGCGACCAGGTGTGTAACGCCTAAAGCGACCAGGAAGCCGGCGCTCCCCTTGTAGAACGCCCTTGCCAGCATCATGATGCCGGCCAACACAAGCAGTACGAGCAACCGAACCGAACCGGCGCTGCCAAGCCAGGGCGGCACGACGCGCAGTTTGAGTGACAACGCATTGTCATCCGCCAGGTTGACGGTCCGAGTGTATATTCCTTTATGAATAGTGCCGCGCCTGAGCGAGACGGCATCCCCGATGGTCCACCCGCCCAGCCCATCGGCTACGGCAAATGCTAGACGAGCCGTGCGCCCCAGGACATCAAGCAATCCGCCCTGCGGCTGCCGACTTTCGCTGGTCATGTTTCCGGATGTACCCGCAATGGCGAGACTCTCAGGCACGTCCACCGACCAACGTGCAAATGTGGCGTGCGCTTGGGTCAACGCCGGTGCCAGGAGTGCGATGCCTTTGAATCCGCCGCGCCAGAAACCCAGCTTGCCATGGTTCTGCGCGTAGACCACCTGGAGATGGAGCGCGGTGTTGGGATCGGGAAGCCGACTCACGGGGATGAGCAGCCCGGCCTCGCTTTCCTGGGGCAGGATATCCTGCGACGTGCCGTCGTCGTTCACAACCCGTACCGACCAGAGGTCGGCGCCCTCCGGAAGTTTGACCACAAGATACTGTCGCGTGGCGTTCTTGATGAAGTAATCCACGGTCGTGATCGACTCGCCGTCGCGGCTGACGCGGGTGGCCAACTCCATGTAGTCGGCAATCTGCTCGATCAGTGATTCGGTCAGAAACGGCTCTACACGCAGAGCCACGGGGTGCGGGCCGCGAACGTACTTGTAGGCCGCAATGATAGGATCCGTCACGGTGGCCGCATAGGCGGATGGAAGTTCAGCACGGTCAATCGCGAACAACCAGTCCGGCCGGGCCTCCACCTCCTCCATTTTCAAGCTCACGGCACTGGCGGCCACAACATAACCCACCTCGCTGTCCGTTCCGATCGTCTCAACATCACCCACGCGGATGTCTGCGCCTTCGTAGGCGAACTGGCTGTCGTAGGTTACGAGCAGCGTGTAGTCGCCCATGATGCGTGTCTGTAGCCGCACCGTGCAGATCTCGCCCTCCCGGGTCCATCCCTCGATATCAGCCCCGGTGAATTCCACCGTTTCGATCGCAGCCGGCACGCGCACCTGCACCGATTGGATCGGCGCCCCGCCGACGTGGTAGCTAATCGCCGCACTGCAATACATCACACCCTCGCCGAGCGAGACGAGATGGAAGACCTCGGAGTGGAGCGTGGGACGCGCGCGCTGAAGCGACAGCGCGAGCGCCCAACCGGCGGACTTGAAGCGGAATGCCTGCTGGGCACCGGGCACCTGCATCGGTGCCGAACCGGTATGGACCTCGCGCAGCCCTTCGACCTTTGACGGACGTAGGCGGATGCCCGTCTCAGCGCCCACCACCAGGTAGCCCCGCTCCGATTGGGCTGCAGGAACGCTGAAGGCAGGCACGTCAAAGCTGTCACGATCAACCGACAGCGACCGTTCCATACGCACCGTGATCAGCGTGGTTCCACTGACGCTCTGCTTGAACGGAATGCGGAGGGTCCGTTGGCGACCATCGGCACCTTCATCCGCCGAGACATCCACGTCCGCATGGGCAACCTTTGGGCCTGCGACGCTCGTCACGGTCCACGCCGGGTCCGACTCCACGGCCACCAGGATCTCCCGCGCGGGGGCGTCCTTGACATTGACCTCGACCGATGCCTCAAAGACGAGGTCATTGTCTTCCAGCGTAACGACAAGGCGGTCATCCACGGTGAATGAGGTCACAATGTCATCGGCGGTGACCTCAAGCGTGTACGGCGTGCTGGCATATTGGTAGACAAACATGCTGCGCACCGGTCGGCGGCGCGTGTACTCCTCACCCAACCCCTTCAGGGCCACGGTGGGGAAGGCGCTGGGGTCGACCTGGCTTAGACCAGAGGCCTTGTTGATCTGCAGCTTGATGGCACTGTCGGTACCCACCATCAGAAATCCGCTTGTTCGCAGCACATCCTGCGGCGCGAAGACCGGCATCGCCGTTTTGCAGGGGAAGCTCGGCAACAGCCGTTCGCTCAGCACGCGCAAACGATAGACACCCTCCTGCGGGCGGCTCAGCAGGACGGTCAACACATCACCATCGGCGGACTCTTCCACGCGCCAGTCCTGGATATCGGGCCCCAACACCTGCGTCACGTGCACATCGGGCAACGACAGGCGCAGTTCATCCAGCGAGCCCTGGATCACGCGATAGGTGAAGACGGAATCGAGCTGCATCGCACCAACGCCGGCCGTGGCGACCGCATTGACATCGCATGTTACGGCCAATTCAGACGTGAGCCTGCGCACCTCTGGTTTCCAGGTCACTTCGAAATAATCCGTAATGCCAAGATAGGCTGTGACACGCGTGCGGCCATCGTCGGTGGTGTCTTTCTTGACGTTCAGCGCGCCCGGGAAGGTGATCTCGAGGTCGCTGCGATCGCAGATTACCGACAGCTTGCGCACGGTTGCCGCCGGAATGGCAAAGCGCGTCCGGCGCCATTCACCTTGCTTGATGGGTCGACTGGCAAAATTGAATGCCACCGCCTGCTCCCCGGAGCGTCCGAACTCCAGCCTATAAGTGGCGCCTTCGCGGGATAGCTCAGCCTTGCGCGGCAGCTCGCCATCGAGATAAGCCACATCGCCACTCACCAGCGCAAGCTGTGAGCGGCGCTTGTCGACATCGGCATTCAGCGTCAGGGCAAAACTGATGTTCTCGCCCTCAATCTCGCCTACCAGTTCGAGGTCGGAGACGATTACGGGTTCTGGCTCACGCGCAAACGCAGGGACCACCATCAGACACATCAACGTAAACAGTACTAGCGCTCTCATCGTTTGATTCCTTTTCTGTTGGTCGCACACACAGGTGCGACCCTACGACCCGGGATGCCGCACGCGGTGCGGCCCTACACAATACCTATTGTCCGCGCGGGGTTGATTCCGCGGCCATTACCATCTGCAACAACTCTTGCACGCGTTTGTCCAGGTGCAGCTCAAGCGCGATTGGGCGCAGGACTGCGGCAACCTCTTCGTAGGTGCTGCCCTTGGCGTGGGGGCTGCCGCGCAGGAGCTCCGCAAACTCCGCGACCGTCGTGGCCAGCCGGAAAGAGCTGCTCGCCTTATTTAAGGTCGGCACACACTCATGCGGCCAGACCGACCGCTCGATCTCTTCCACGCGCCCCGTGTCGATGCGACGATAGCGCACACGTACCGTCGCCAGCTTGCGCGGCGGCAGAGCAATGCGCCTCTTGGAAAGAGGGTGGGGCCGTAGATCGAGTTCGTAGAGCGCGGTCACCGACTGTCCCGACCCCACCTCGCCCGCATCGACGGCGTCGTTGCGGAAATCCTCTTTCTTCAGGCGACGGTTCTCGTAGCCGAGCTGACGGTACTGCTTGATGATGTTGGGATTGAACTCCACCTGGATCTTCACATCAGCCGCAATCGTGTTGAGCGTGGCAGCCAGGTCATCCACGAACACGCGCCGGGCCTCCTCCTCGGAATCCAGGAAGGTGTAAACCCCGTCGCCCTTGTTGGCGAGGGTCTCAAGCATGGTGTCGTCGTAGCTTCCGGAACCCACGCCGAAGACCGAGCAGAAGATGCCCTGCTTGCGATAGGCCGCGATCTTTTTTAGAATATCCTCAACCGCAACGTTGCCCAGGTTGGCCACGCCGTCGGAGAGCAGCAACACGCGATTCTCGGCACCGCCCATGAACGCGTCCGCAGCGAGGCGATAGGCTTCGTTCATGCCCTCTTCGAGATTGGTCGAGCCGGAGCACTGCATACGATTGATCGCCTGCAGAATGCGGGCTTTCTCGGATGCTGCGGTGTGCTCCAGTAGCAGGCGGGCGTGCGAGTCATACTGGATCACCGCCACCTGGTCGTTCGGCCCCAGGTTTTCCACCAGCAGCCGCAGGGCCTTGCGCACCAGGCCAATCCGTTCGGGCGCGTTCATGGAGCCAGAGGTATCGACCAGAAAAGTCAACACGGCCGGACGTTGCTCTTCACGCCCAAGACGGCGGCCCTTGACTCCGATCTTCAGCATATGCAGCCCACGCCCGAAGGGTGAAGGCGCCAGCTCGGTGTAGATGCGGAAGGTACGGTGTGAAGGCGCAACATAGTCATAGTCAAACGCGTTAACAAATTCTTCGGTCCGCACCGCTTCGGCCGGAGGCAGCAAGCCCTGCGTCATCATGTTGCGGGTCAGCGTATAGGAGGCGGTATCGACATCGATTCCAAAGGTTGAGAACGGCTCACTGCGCGTTGCGACGAATGGGTTGACACCGTGGGCGGTGAAGTTCCAGCGCGGCGCGTCCCCCGCCTCGACCGCCTCCTTCTTGCTAAGCATCTTTTCGGGGCCGCGCCTGGCATGTACTTCGGCGGCGAGAAGTTTGCTCCTGGCTGGTAGCTTATGGCTTTTGTCGGACACGTCGGACAAGCCCGACCGGTCCGACCCTGCCCGTACATCGCCCTTGGAATCGTCCTGTGGCATTTCCGCTGCTGCGCCAGCGTATTGTTGAAGAGCCGCCGTGCGGTTGCCGAGAAGGCCCCTCATGCTCACGGGGCTCTTGACCATGGTTGCGTGGCCAAACGTGATTTCTTCAAAGTTCTGCTTCCGTTCCGGGGCCGATGGTAGGGCATGTTTAAGCACCAGCTCACATTGCATGTCCTTGAAGCTCTGAACCTCATCCAGCTCCTGTGGTGCCTCAAGCGCTTCAGCAACAACACAGAGCGAAACTTCCCGGTCCGATTTTGTTGCCGGCAGGATCAGGCTGATCATACCGACTACAAATACAGCCGCCGCCGCGGCGGCCAGGGCGCGGTGATGGTGGGTAAACCAGCTCACGCCGGATACGATGGTGGGACGTTTCACCGAACGCTTATCCAGGATCCGCGTGCGCCGTACAGATCCAAGCTGGGCCGGGGCTTGGGTCGGGGCTGCCAGGGCGTCGCGCAGCAGACCGAGGGTCGAGTCGATATCCTGCAACGCCGCCCGGCAGGCCGGACAATCGTCGAGGTGAGATTGGACCGTGGTGGCCGTGACCTCATCTAGGTCCTTCAACACATAAAGCGTAAGCAAGGCTTTGCTGGCGGCACAGTTCATGGTGTGATCACCCCCGCTTTTTTCAAACTGATTGACAGTTTGCGCACGGTGTGGTGCAGAAGATTGCCCACGTTCCCCTCGCTCCGACCTGTGACGCGGCTGATCTCCCGGTAGGATAGCCCTTCTTCCAAGCGGAGCAGCAGGACCTGCTGCTCGCGCGGATGGAGGGTGTGCATAAGAGAGAGCACAGCGTCATGCTTCTCGCCGTCAGTCATGGGGCAGTTCTGCCCGTTGGTGCAGACGGACATGGCGGGATCGTTCGCCTGCTTTTCATGAAGCACCTGCAAACGTGATTCGCGCCGGATGTAGTCGATGGCCTCGTTGTGTGTCACGCGGTAGAGCCAGCTTTTCAGGCTGGGCGAAGCGTGCATGCCGGGCTTCCAGCCCCGGACAAGCTTGATAAATGTGTGCTGGACGACATCCCGGGCGGCGGTGGGGTTATTGAGCATACGGGCGGCATAGCGCAGCAGTGCTGTTTCATACTCAGCCACAATCGCCTCCATCGGTGGCCCCTCTGCGGAAGCGGCCAGCCGGGCATCTCTGCCTGATCCATCCATAAATGACCCTCGATCAAAACGCTCTCACTGCTGATACGTTTGTGGGGGGAGTAATCTTCACTCTTTTTCTTCGGGAGGCGAATCTTTGAAGGTGACGGTGATCGTGGTGCCGCCGATTTCGTTGATCGACACATCAAGCTTACCTCCGATCGTTTCGGCCCGGAAATGCATGATGCGGATGCCCATGCCGTGATGCGAGGGCTCACAACGGTCCAGGCCGGAACCGTTGTCCCTGATCGTCAGAATGCCGTCCTGGCCGTCCAGTGCGAGACCGATCCAGACATGGTCGGCCTTGCCGTGGCTGGCCGCATTGTGAGTGGCTTCCTGAACGATACGATAGAGATGCATGGCCACAGTGCTGTCGGTGATGTGACAGACCGGCGTATGCGAGAAGTCACATTTCATATGGAAGAGAGCATTGGTATTATCCGCCAGTGCCTCCAAGGCATCAATCAGCCCCTCTTCAGAGATGTCAGTGGGGGCCAGGCCATAGGCAATGTGGCGCGCCTTGCTGACAGCATCACGAAGGTGCCCCCCTATTTCGGCGGCCAGGTCAGTCTCCGGCAGAGCGCGGTCACGCAGCCGTTTCTCCAGGGATCCAAGCAGGAACGAAGCGCCCGCAAGCTGCTGGCCAAGCGCATCATGGATGTCGCGCCCGATGCGCTGTTGCTCGCGATGGGCGATCTCCAGCATCTCATCCTGCGTCTGTCGGCGCTCTTTGGTTTCCTGGGCGAGGTCTTCGTAGGCCTCCTGCAGGGCCAGCGTGCGCTCGGTTACTTGGACTTCAAGGCGATCCCGCAACGCCTGCAGCGCCTTCTCGGCATCTTTCCTCTCCCGGATCTCATCCTTGAGCTGGTTCGTGCGCTGCGCAATCTGGTCCCCCATGGCATTGACTTCGCGGTTGATAACATCGATCTCCCGGTGCTTTCCCTCCGGAAGCTTCCGCGCGTAGTCCCCGTCGGCAATGCCGCGCAGTTCCCGCGCCAGCCCCGCCAGCGGCCGCTTGAGAATCACCCGCATAAGCCCAATGGTCACCAGGAAGATAGTGATCGTAGCAGCAAGAATCACCAGTACCGTGGAGCGGAGGAGGATGCCTTGTATCTCCATCAGGCCCCTTCGGCTATAGGCCGTTTCCACGAAGCCAATAACACGCCCTTCGCGCCTTACCGGACAACGGCGCAGGATGGGCTCGGGCTCCTTGCCAAACTCCATCTCGCAGATAAGGTCCTCGAATTCGGTCAGAAAGCGAACGCGAACGAGGTCAGGTATATCCCCAGAGGAGTGGTGTTCAAAATGAGCGCGGAGACATCCGTCGTCGAGGTTCCAGATATCCTCCTGTAGGTGGTCGGCCAGACCGCGCGCTATAAGCTCCGCACGCCGTCCGATACTGGATTCGACTGAAGACTCTATGATCCAGTACGCGCTCAAACCTGCAAGACACCCGACACACACCAAGGTCACCGTGAGCCAGGCCAGAAGCGCGTGAACCAGTGATGTTTTGCGGTCTTTCAACGTGTGTCCCGATTGTGTGTGCTACGGATTGGGGTGTTGGGCGGTCACGTAGCGCTTGTAGATTTTTTCGTATTCCCCACTCTGCCTCATGCGCTTCAGCTCCCGGTAGTAGGCATACATGATGTACTCCAGATTCGGGTAGTCGGATGTCCGGCAGAACGGGACCAGGTACGGCTTGCTGAAAAGCGGCTTAGGCAGACAGGTCACACTCTCTGAGAGCCCCATCTGCCTGAGTGTAGCCAGGCCGATCGTCTTCACCATGGGATAAAGATCGATCTCTTCTTCCACGAGTGCAGCCAGGCCGGCCTTCGTGTCGGGATACTCACGGTACGAGAGATCCGCCGCACAGAACGCCTCATTGTACGTATAATCTTTGTTGGTTCCGATCTTGTACCCGGCGGCCTTGACTTGTTCACGGGAGTCGAAGCGATAGGTGTCTTTGTACTTCTTCTTCACAAAGAATACATAGTCCGCCTGCCACAGATAATCAGGCGGCAGCACCCCGGTCTTGGCGAGGTCCGCCTGTTCCGGCGTGTAATACAGAATGCTTTCACGGGATGTCTTGTAGGAAACCGAGAGCACGGCTTCTGCACGCCCCTTTTCTGCCATCAGCCAGGCTCGGCTCCACGGGTAGAACTGAATCTCGTAGGGAATCCCGAGCCGCTTCATAATGACATCGGTCACCTCGACATCAATTCCGGTCGGAACTTCACCCTCGAGATACTCAAAGGGCGCCCACTCCTCACAGACGAAACGCAGGGGCCGCTGCGGGGTGCCGGGGCTATCGGTACCCACATATCGGCTGTAGATCTTGTCGTATTCACCGCTCTTGCGCATGGCGGCAAGCTCGGTATAGAAGCGTTGCATCACGCCAGACATATCGGGGTAGTCAGATGTACGCGAGAAGACCATCAGGTAAGGCTTGGTGAAAAGCGGTCTGCCGAGATAGGTGATCTGCGCGTCCAGCCCCATCTGTCTCAGCATCCACAAACCGACGGTGCGATCCATGGGCACCACATCAATTTCCCCGTCTGCCAGGGCGCGAAATCCTTCATGCGGCGTAATGAATTCTCGCACCTGAAGCTTGGCATCCCAGAAGGCCGGGTGATAGGTGTAGTCCTTATGGATCCCGATCCTGTAGCCATCCCGCTTGATCTGTTCATACGACTCGAATCGCAGCGAATTCTTGAACCGGCGGTTGATGAAGAACACATACTCGGTAAGCCATAAATAATCCTCGGGGATCTCCCCCGTGGTCCAAAAGGCTTTCTGTTCATCTGTGTAGAGGAGGTGCGGCTCCCGTGCCGGGTTGTATGAGATACTGGGCGCCGCATGCGCTTTCCCTTTCTTTAGCAGCATCCAGGCACGTGGAAAAGGGTAGAACGAAACCTCAAACGGAATACCCAAACGATCCATGATCCGGGACATGACCTCAACATTGATTCCCTTGGCCACCCCGCCCTCTTCGTACTCGAACGGCGGATAGTCCTCCATGGCAAAATGAAAAGGGCGCGCCGGTTCCTGTGCGATGCCGGATGCGCACAGCCCGGTCACCAGAAGAAGCCCGACACACGCCGCCGTGCTGCGTTTAGAAATCAAGCTGGGCCCGAACCTGGACAATATCGACATCGGTCTCTCCTTCGTCGTTCTCGGCTGATGCCTTCACGTAGTTGAGCATGAAGCGCGTGTAGGCGTTGACATACCAGTTCACGCCCACGGTCACATTGTCTTCGGTGCCGCCGCGGATGCCGTCATCCAGGTCGAGTGTACTGTAGCGGGCCGCCAGTTCCCAAGCACCCGCGCCGCCCTGTCCGGCGGGACGACGGGGCTTGAGCCTACCGAATGTGCCGCTCTGTGGATCGTAGGGGCGGGTTTCACCGGTCAGTATCCAACTCGCATAGGCATACCAGCCAGAGTAAGACTCATTGTCGAACCCATCCCGATCGAGTTCGGCCGCCATGAACTCCGCCTGCACCGAGAACGGTCCGGCCACACCGGCAATCTCTACGCCGGCACTTACCTGTGCATTGAGATTACTGATCACACCGGTATCAATCAGGCGGGTATCGGCCACATGCGATTCGGGGCGCGCACGAACCTGGCCAAGGTCATCGCCGCGCGGCTGCCGGTAGGCACCCCACGCACCGAGGTGCAGCGCCTTCCTGTCACCACGTAGAGGCGCACCGCTCACGCGTGCGCTGGCCCCAACTCCGTCTTTCTGGGATTCGTCCACGCCACTGTTCTCGCCGTACACCCCGGCACCGGCATACCACGCATCGCCGTGCGTACCGATACCCACGCCGATCCGGCGCGAAGCGGGCGCGAAGGCCAGCACGGGCAGGGCACGCTCCATAAAGGTGATGTACTTGGAGCTGCTCGTATCTTCGAGCGAGCCATGCTCGATGAACTGGCCCACGTATAGCGTCGTGGCCTCGCCCAGACCGCCGTAGCCTATATAGAAATCGTAGAGCGAGCTCGATCCGCTCGCCGTGAACTCGTATTGGCCCTTGAAAAACCAGTCCTCGTCAATCGCGCCCTTGACATACAGACGACCGCGCCGCACCTCCGTACCGCTGCTGAGATCGACATCGTCGCTGTCGTACGCGGCAGCATCGAACATGAGTCGACCACCAATCTCCAGCGACTCGAGCGCCGCCGCCCGCTCGATCCCCGCGGCTGCCTCCTCACCTGTCGCCATTCCAACCAGGACGAGCACAAGACAGGCCGCTATCAACCGATACTCTATACGCATTCCAATCTTCCCTCGCTTATGCCACATTTAACCGCGTGGAGGGATAATGGTACAGAGAAAAAGCCGCTTCGGAGCAGGGGTTACCTGTGGGGCAGTGGAAGACGTCCTGGGGGTGGCATAACCCAACGTAGACGTTGTCGTCCTCACCCACGCAGGTTAGCAAGGGCGTCCCGCAGCATGAGTCCCAAGGCCTTCTTGCCCGCAGTGGTCTTGAAGTACCTCTCACGTCGGTGGGCGTCGGTCGTAGATGCGTGGTATTCGCAATAGATCAGGCGCAGCGGCCGGCGTGGTGCTGTCGCCTGGTTGCGGCCGTTGAAGCGATCGGTCAGTCGTTGCTTCAAGTTGCTACTGTAGCCGATGTAAAGCTTACCGTCGGCTTCGCTGAAAAGGACGTAAACGCAGTGGCCGAGCTTGGCGAATGTTGACATGGGGGGGACTATGCCACGGACTGGAGAGAGAAACAAATAAGGTAGGCACCGTGTAGTAGATGCTTCGCTTCGCTCGCCTCACTTCATGGCACGCCCAAGGGGAGTCGAACCCCTCTTGCCAGGATGAAAACCTGGAGTCCTAACCGATAGACGATGGGCGCACTGGTTTCAACAGAAGCGCGGTAGAATATCCAGAGCCGCAATCGGTGGCAAGCGGAAACACTGCCATTTTTGCGGCCTTTGGTAGGCCTCATCACCGGTCATCCCCTTTTTTCTTGATTATCACGGGGTGCACATGAAGAATGTCCCCTCTTTTTCGGGGAATGCGAGAACAAGCCAAGGAGTACTATGAGCGCACCTAAGAAGCAGAACATGTTGATCGCCCAGAGTGGCGGCCCCTCGATGGTTATTAACCAGAGCCTCGTCGGTGCCGTAATCGAAGCCAAGAAGCAGCCGTCCATCGGCCGTATCTTCGGATCCATGCACGGTATAAAGGGCATCCTCGAGGAGGACCTGATCGACCTGCGCAAGGAGTCGGCCAGTACGCTCGAAGCCGTGGCCATGACCCCATCCTCCGCCCTCGGCACGGTTCGCATGAAACCCACTGCCGCTGACTGTAAGCGTATATTCGAAATGCTTCGGGACCACAACGTGGGCTTCTTCTTCTATATCGGCGGCAACGATTCCGCCGAGACAGTCCATATCATCAACCAGGAAGCCATTAAAGCTAAACACCCGATCCGCTGCTTCCATATCCCCAAGACCATCGATAACGATCTGCGCTCGAATGACCACACCCCGGGATTCGGCAGCGCCGGACGGTTTGTTGCCGAAGCGCTACAGGGCATCAACCTGGATAATCGTGCGCTGCCCGGCGTGCATATCTCCGTCATCATGGGCCGTCATGCCGGCTTCCTGACCGCCGCGTCTGCACTTGGGCGTGTCCACGACGACGATGGGCCGCACCTCATTTACCTGCCGGAATCCTCTTTTAGCATGCCCAAGTTTGTGAAAGACGTGAAAGCAGTCTACAAAAAGCTCGGCCGCTGCGTCGTGGCGGTATCCGAAGGGATTTCGGACAGCAAAGGCACGGCCATCGCATCCAAGTTCAGCAAAGAAGTCGACTCGCACGGCAATGTGCAGCTCAGTGGCACCGGTGCCCTGGGCGATCTGCTCGTCGCCGAGCTGAAGGCCCGCACGACGCTTCCGCGCCTCAGGGCCGACACCTTCGGCTACCTACAGCGCTCTTTCTCGGGTTGTGTGTCTAAAACCGACAAGAAGGAAGCACGCGATGTGGGTTCGGTGGCTGTCCAGACCGCCTGCCAAGGCGTGAAGAGCGGCTCGATTGCCATCAAGCGCAAACCCGGAAAAGCCTACAAGGTGAGCTACAAACGTGTCCCGCTCACAAGCGTCGCCCGCCACTCCCGCGAAATGCCCGCCACATTCATCAACAAAGCCAACAACAACGTCACCCAATCCTTCATCGACTACGCCGCCCCCATCGTCGGCAAGCTGCCCAAGCCCGGCCGCCTCAAGGGCGTGAAGGTGAAGAAGTAAGAGGGATTTCAACGTCCAACAGCCAACGTTTTGGGACATGGTTATTGGGCGTTGGGCGTTGAAGAGAAGCCGGGCGTTTCTACCCACTCAAGCGCACACGCGGCTTCGCGCTGGTCGCCGCCACCTTGCCGATGACGATCCCCGGCTGCTTGGCGGTCTTGAGGGCCTTAAGCGTGGCGTCGACATCGTTTGGGCGCACGATGATCGTATAGCCGATGCCCATGTTGAAGACGCGGTACATCTCGTCGCGGTCGACTTTGCCCTGGGTGCCGATGAACGCGAAGACGGGCGGTACTTTCCACGTCGAGCGGTCGATCACCACCTCGGTTCCTTCGGGCAGGATGCGTGGGATATTGTCGATCAGTCCGCCGCCGGTGATGTGTGCCATGCCGCGGATGCGTACGGCCTTCATGACCGCGAGTACCGGCTTGAGATAGCTGCGGTGCACGGCCAGCAACACGTCCGCTACGCTGCGCTTGGTGCCGGGGAAGGTGTCGTTGATACCGAGCTTGGCTTTGTCAAAGACCACGCGCCGGGCCAGCGAATAGCCGTTGGTGTGCAGCCCGGTTGATTTCAGGCCAATCACCACATCCTTCGGCCGAATCTGCTCGCCGGTCACCAGCGCCTTGCGCTGCACGCTGCCCACGATTGTCCCGACAAGGTCGTATTCGCCCTCCGGGTAGAGGCCGGGCATCTCGGCGGTCTCACCGCCCAACAAGACGCAACCGTTCTCGCGACACGCCTTGCACAACCCCTTAACCACATCCTTGAAGACCGGTCCCTTCAGTTTGGCCGTGCCGAGGTAATCGAGAAAGAACATCGGCGTCGCGCCCTGGACAAGGATGTCGTTGGTGCAGTGGTTGATCAGGCATTGACCGACGGTGTGATGGCGGTTCGCCATGACGGCAACGTTGAGCTTGGTGCCGACACCATCGGCGCTCGCCACGAGAATGTTGCCCGGACCTGGCGCACGGAACAGCCCCCCAAACGACCCGATATTACTGAGGACGTCCTTCGTCGCGGTCTGCTTCACCATGCGCTTGACCGCCGAGAGCGAACTCATCATCTCGTCGATATCCACACCCGCGGCCGCATATGCGGACTTTGCTTTGCGCTTTGCCATGTTCAAGACCTACTGATCTAAACACCTGTCACCCGTAAAACCACGACCTTACGCGATCCCCATGACCGGGTCGATCAAAAGCGCACCAACACCACAAGAAGCAGGTGCATAGGAATAGAGCCCACCTTCGGCACTCAGACTATCGAACTCATGGCCCGAATCTGATTCCCGAACAGTTCCGCCATGCAGCTCACCCCCCGTGAAATTCGAGGTTGCGGAGCACTTCCTCCTCGTCGAAGGGCTTGATGAGGTAGCCGCAGGCACCCAGCTCAAACATCTGCTTGATGACCTCGCGGTTGGCGTAGGCCGTGCAGAGGAGCACCTTGGTAGAGCGCTTGAGCTTGGCGTTCTTCATGAACCAGATGCCATCTTCGCCGGGCATACGGTAGTCGGCCATTACGATGTCATAATCGGTTTTGGATACCTTGGCCACCGCTTCCTTGGCATTGTCGGCGGTGTGGACCTCGTGGTTGTGCTCCTTGAGCATGTGGCTTAGCGCCTCAAGCAGGCTGTGATCATCATCCATGATCAAGATGCGCATTATTCTCTTCTCGTTTGCCATGATGGAGCTCCTTTACAGATGCCGTCAGTAGACGAGTAATTGTTGCCCAAAAGGAAAGCTAAATCAACCCTGAATTCGGCCAATTCCACTCGACAACACGCGGTTCAAGAGGCAAGGTTTCTGGGTTTGGACTCGACAAGCGAGGTGGTGGCAAGATGACATCGAGAGTGTTGATAAATAGGCGCGGTTGAATATGAGTGCTGAACTATTTAAGGAAGAGCGGTTTATTGAGGAGTGGAAGGTATTCCTCCGCTTTCCTTCTGTAGGGGCTGATCCGGCACATCACAGCGACTGCTCAGCGTGTGCCGAGTGGTTGGGGCAGCACCTCAACACGATGGGCCTTGCTGCCGAAGTCCTCGAAACGCCGGGACTCCCCGCGGTCTACGCCGAACACCGCACCGGTGATGGGGTGCCGACGATCCTTTTCTACGGCCACTACGATGTCCAACCGGTCGATCCGGTCGATGCCTGGACCACGCCGCCCTTCGAACCGGCACTACGCAATGGACGTCTCTATGCCCGCGGAGCGCAGGACGACAAGGGCCAGGCCTTCTCATTTCTCAAAGCCGTGGAAGCCCTGCTGGCAACCGGTCAGCTCAAGGTGAACCTGAAGGTCATCATCGAGGGCGAAGAAGAGAGCGGTAGTCGCGGCCTTTCCGCCATGCTCGACGCCTGGCGCGAGCGCCTGGCCGCTGACATCCTGATGGTGGCCGATACCGGCACCATCCCGGACGGCACCCCCACGATCGTTATGGGATTGCGCGGTCTGCTGCACGTGGCGGTAACGCTACGGGGCCCGTCGCACGACCTGCATTCGGGACTCCACGGTGGCCTGGCCCTGAACCCCGTCACAGAGCTCACCCGCCTCCTGGCGACACTCTTTGCGCCCGACCGCAGCATCGCAGTTGATGGGTTCTACGATGGGATCCACAACCCAACAGCCCTGGAGCATTCCCTGGTTCAGAAGACGCCCTTCGATCCGGTCGCCTACGCGCGCTCCTTCGGGATGCCGCCGGTGGCCGGCGCACCGGAGTACACCCCCCTGGAACGGCTGGGCTTCCGGCCCGCCCTCGATATCAACGGCATCAGCGGCGGCAATGCCAACAGCATGAAGACGGTCATTCCGTCCGCCGCGACCGCGCGCCTGACCGCACGCCTGGCCGCCGGCCAGGACCCCAACCACTGCCTGGAGGCTATCTGCGACCATCTCAAAGCCCGAGCCCCCGACGCGATGAAGCTGACGATTCACGACACCGGCTCGGCTGGTGCCGGGTTCCGTATCGACCCTGAAAGCGCGCCTGTGCGGCTTGCTCGCGACGTCCTGGTCGACTTGGCGGGTTGCGAACCGGTGTATCATTGGGAAGGTGCCTCCATCCCTATCATTCCCGCACTGGCCGAGGCCGCCGGGGCCGCCCCCCTCTTGGTTGGCTTTGGCCACGAAGACGACCATGTCCACGCCCCGGACGAGTCGTATTCCATCGCGCAGTTCCGGAGGGGATTCGAATACGCGGCGCACTTCCTCCAAGCGGCTGCGGGAACCCACCTGGCCCGGGAGTAGGATTGCCGTGCCGCAAGCATCGTCCCAACCGAACGAGACACTGACCGGAACCGTCGAGAGCATCGTGTTCCGTGCCGAAGATACCGGCTACACGGTCTGCAGTCTGAAAGTGCCCGAGCGCAAGGATACGGCTGCGGTCGTAGGCACCTGCGCCGCCATCTGGGTAGGCGAGACGCTGCGTGCCGAAGGCACGTGGATACGCCATCCCAAACACGGCTATCAATTTCGGGCCACCGCCATGATCTGCGTGGCACCCACCTCCGAACGCGGCATTGAGCGCTACCTGGCCTCCGGCATGGTGAGAGGCGTCGGCAAGGAACTGGCCCGACGCCTTGTGGCCGCGTTCGGCGAGGATACGCTCAGAGTTATCGACAAAGAGTCCGAGCGCCTGCGTGAAGTGGATGGTATTGGTCCCAAGCGCCGTAAGCGAATCAAGGAGAGCTGGATCGAACAGCACGCCGTGCGCGACATCATGATCTTCCTGCAGGGCCACGGCATGGGCACCGCGCAGTCGGCACGTATCTACCGCCAGTATGGCAATGATGCCATCGCTGTGATCTCCGAAAATCCCTACCAGCTCTGTCGCGACGTATGGGGCATCGGCTTCAAAACGGCCGACGGCGTCGCGATGAGCGTGGGCGTGCCACCGCAGTCGAAGCTGCGTGCCCGGGCCGGCCTGGTCTACACGATGGAAACGCTGGCGAGCGAGGGGCACTGTTTTTGCACGGATGCCGAGCTCATTCTACAGGCGCAGACCCTGCTCGATATACCGGCCGAAATTCTGAGCGAAGCGCTCGAAAGCGAGCTCGATCGCAAGGAGCTGATCCGCGACGACAAGCGCATCTACATGGCGGCGCTCTACAAGGCGGAGACGGCCGTCGCCGAACGGCTGATCGCGCTCCAACACACCGACCGAGGCTTCCGGCCCATCGTCATCGAGAAGGCCGTGCCGTGGGCTGAACAGCGCATGAAGTTCCAGTTTGCCCCGATGCAGGTGGAGGCGCTACAGACCGCGCTGGCGGAGAAGGTCTCCGTGATTACCGGTGGACCCGGCGTCGGCAAAACCACGATCATCCGCGCCCTGGTAGACGTCTATCGTGTGCGTGGACTCAAGATTGCCCTTGCCGCTCCCACCGGTCGCGCCGCCAAGCGGATGGAGGAAGCCACGCACCATGCGGCGAGCACACTGCACCGCCTGCTCAAGTTTAACCCCTCTGTCCACGGATTTGACAAGAACCGGGACAACCCGCTAGATATCGATGTTGTCATACTCGACGAATGCTCCATGATCGACATCGCGCTGATGCACAGTTTTCTCGATGCCCTGCCGGATCACTGTTGCCTGGTGCTCGTCGGCGATATCGACCAGCTCCCCAGCGTCGGCCCCGGTAATGTGCTGCGCGATATCATCGCCTCCGAGGTCATTGCCTGCCGTCGTCTGGATCACATTTTTCGCCAGGAAAAAGGCGGCGCCATCGTCCGCAACGCCCACCACGTTAACCATGGCGAAACGTTGGAGGTCGACAACTCGGATGGTTCTGACTTCTTCTTTCTCTCGGCCGACCAGCCTGAAGAGGTGATCGACAAGGTCCTGCAGCTCATCACGCGCCGTATTCCCTCGAAGTTCGGGCTCAACCCAATCCATGACATCCAGGTGCTGACCCCCATGCGTAAGAACCAGCTTGGTACCGAAAACTTGAACGGACTGCTACAGGAGGCGCTCAATCCGAGGGGTGCCGAGCTGCGGCGATTTGGGCGCTGCTATCGCGAGGGCGACCGGGTCATGCAGATCCGGAACAACTACGACAAAGAAGTCTTCAACGGCGACATCGGGTTGGTGCGACATGTCAACGCCGACGAGGAGACCCTCACGGTCGACTTTGACGGGCGTCAGATCGGCTACGACTCCGCCGAGCTTGACGAGCTTGTCCACGCCTACGCCTGCTCGATCCACAAGTCACAGGGCAGCGAATACCCGGCCGTGATCATCCTGATGACGACACAGCACTTCAAGCTGCTACAGCGCAACCTGCTCTACACCGCCATCACGCGCGGCCGCAAGCTGGTCTGCCTGGTGGGACAGCGCAAGGCCATCAGCATGGCCATCCGCAACAACGAGATCCGCCTGCGCCGCACCGCCCTGCGCCAGCGGCTGGCGATGGCGCGGTAGCTGGAGGCGGCCTGCCCTCAGGCCGCAGAAGAGCGGGGTGAGGGCACCCCGCCTCCAAAAAGTCGCTCTTGCATGGCGACACCAGCGTCTTCAGTGCTGCTCCGTGAACCCTTTTCCGTCGTTCAGGTAGTGCACCATTTCGGGGGGGTGTCCCGCGCGCCCCACCAATACGATCAGATCCGTGAAACGATTACGTGTACGACTGGCGATGCCCACGATTCGTGCGCCAGCTTTGCACTGTATTGTACCCACCCTGATAAACTCATTTTCCTTTACCATCGGGGCCACACCCTCGACCGGTGCGGGAGGGGGCTTGCGGAGAAACACCTCTACTTCCCCGGTATCATCATCGTTGGTTCGCATCAGGACCAGGTCGGGATAGCCATCAAGATTGAGATCGGCCTCAACGCGGCCCGTCTCTCTAATGGTATCGACTTCCGTTTTCGTGACCACTTCCGCGGTGTTTGAGAACGACACGTGCCGTGTAAGGCCAAGCCCTGATACAGGCTCTTGTTTCGGCTTACAGCCGCAGAACGCCACCGTCAGCAGCATGGGGACATACCATGGTAAACCAGATAGCTTTCGCATAGCTTCCTTTCTCCTTCTTTGAGTTCGTTGCGCCTGCCACGCCTTTTCTCTATTTATCCCCTCTCAGAGCCCCAAACTTAACTGCCCGCGCACCTCCACCTTGCGGCCAGAGGGCAGGTCGGGATCGTTGGTGTAGTAAACCGCAAATTTCACACCGGGAAACTCGCGCGCCAATTCCTGCTCGATGTAGGTTTCAACGGCCAGCGCGTTGCCTTCGTCATCGTCTGAGAATCCGATGCTGATCGGTCGGTCGACTCCGTGCTCGCGGAGGATGCCGATGACGTGACACACGAAATCACGAATGGCGAACTGTTTGCCCTCCTCCGTCCCGGCGACCTCGTAGTTGTGCTCGCGCAACAACTCACGGAAGCGCGGCGACATACAGCCGTGATACTTGTTTAGAGAGAGGTAGTACTCCAACACCTCGTCATCGCTGTTCTTGTCGTGGTCCGGCTGCAGCCACGCAAGGTAACCACGCAGGTTACGCAGCATGGTCCGCTTCTCGTCCGGCGTGAACGTTCGCTCGATGAAGTAGCTGACACCCGCTTTCAGCACATCCGGATCGTGACCACGGGCCGTGACGATGGCAAACAACCGACCCTCGATCAGGACGCACTTGAGCGTCTCAAAGCTCGGCGCTCGTGGCATTTCACCACTGACAACACGATCAATGGCTTCACGGGTATCACGCAGGAAAACATTCTCTTGCTCGATCTCCACGTCGCGGAAATCTCGAAATGCCGCCTCCCAGGATCCATCAGCGGGCGGACGGTAGTGCTCTGTGTCGTTCCGAATCAGGCTGAAGAGTGACGTCGATACGGAATAGGGCACCCACTCCCCTTCGTCGGTCAGGTGTTCCAGGTGAATATGCGTCGGCATATGCAGGATATTGTCATCCCAATCGAAAACGAAGTAACGCAAATCGCGATGGGCGACGGCGTAGTTGATGTCGTGTGCTTTATCCATTGACATAGTGCCCCGGAACGGAGAACTGTATACCAGAGATCATTGCCGCCGACCAGTCGGGAACCCGAGGAGGCGTACATGCACCAAGCCGTTGACCATCCTGTTCTGCAACACAAGCTCAGCTACCTGCGCGACAAGAGCACAAGCAACAAGGACTTCCGCGAACTCACCAGCGAGATTACTATGTTGCTCGCCTACGAGGCGCTCAAACATGTCGAACTGACCCCGGTCGAGATTGAAACGCCGATCGCCCTCATGACGGCGCAACGGGTGAAGCATGACATCGTTGTGATTCCTGTCCTGCGTGCCGGCGTCGGCATGTTGAACAGCCTTTGTGCCCTGATGCCGACTGCCAAGGTCGGGTTCATCGGCCTCTACCGCGACCACGACACCAAGCAACCGGTCGAGTACTACGTCAAACTTCCCCCGGTTACGAACAACCCCATCGTTATCCTGGTCGATCCCATGCTCGCGACCGGCGGCTCCACCGTGGCGGCGATCAACCTGATTAAGCGCGAGGGGTTCAATCGCATCACGGTGGTGTCGATTGTGGCGGCGCCTGAAGGGCTGGCCGCCGTTGAATCCAGTCATCCGGATGTACAGATCTACACGGCGGCCATCGACGACTGCCTGAACGAGAACAAGTACATCGTTCCCGGCCTTGGGGACGCGGGCGACCGCATCTTCGGCACAGTTTAGTGCCCTTACCCTATTCCGGTAGAAGCATGTCGAGTCGGGCCCGGCGTCGCGCGTCGCGTTCGGTGCGCACGGTGTTCGGGTCCGACTGCCAATCCACCGCCGGCCAGATGCGGGCCGTGCCATCGTTGCCGGCCGAGAGCAGGGCGCGCCCGTCATCAGAGAACTGTAGACTCGAGACCCACCCCTGGTGTCCCTCCAACTTCAGCAGCTCGCTACCGTTTTCGGCATCCCAGATCCGAATGCCCTGGCGACCGGCCGTCGCCACACGGTGCCCGTCAGGTGTGAAGGCCACCGCAGACACGGCGCTGCCGGAGCCCTGCAGAACAATCAGCTCTTCCCCGTCCGGAAGGCTCCAGATGCGGGCCGTCATGTCCCGGCTGCCGGTGATTACGCGCTTGCCGTCCACCGCACAGGCCATCGTCATCACGTGGTCACTGTGCCCATCAAATTTACCGGCATCATCGCCCGACACCGCATCCCAGATGCGAACGCCGTCCCCCGCCATCAGCAGGAACCGCCCGTCCGGCGAGAACGCCACCACACGCGACACGGGATCATCGGCTCGTATCGTGATCGTCCGCTTACCGCTCTCCGCCTCCCACACACGCAGGCCATCGTACCCGACCGTGGCGATGCGCTCGCCGTCCGGAGAAAAGGTCGCCCACGTGATCGCACCGCTGTGTCCGCTCAGGGCGCGTTGCATGCCACCGGTCGCGCGATTCCAGATGCGCGTATTTCCCTCGTCAGATGCC
>JAOZSS010000005.1:27758-34888 GCA_029939545.1 Kiritimatiellia bacterium
AGCAGATGCTGTCCATCGAAGGAGAACTCAGCGCAGGTGAGTCGGCCGGTCTGCTTGTCGAGCGTGCGCAACAACTTCCCGTCCCGTGCATCCCAGATCCGGGCATACCCATCCTCACCGGCCGTAACCACATGGTCGGAATCGCCATCGAAACGGGCGGCAACCACAGCGCCCTCGTGCGCGCCGAGCACCACCACGCTGCCTTCGTGTCCGGCATCCCAAATCATGAGTTTTCCATCGCGCGATCCGGTTACGGCCAGCCGTCCATCCGGTGAGAATGCGGCAGCCGACACCACCGCGGCATGCCCCCGCAACCGGAGCTTGCGCTGACCCGTACCGGCATCCCAGATCTCAACCGCACTGGATCCACCCAGGGTCAGCATCCGCTCGGCGCCACTATCAAACACCACGCCCTCAAGCGACACGTCCAGGCCTAGGAACGGAATGATCTTCAGCGAGCGGGAGCTGCCACTGTCCCACACGCGCATCAGTGCATCGTCGCTGATCGTGCTGACCCGCGTGCTGGTGGCATCAAATGCCACGCCCGTTACGGGACCGGGATGCGGGCCCAGCGAGGCGATCGACGCGCCATCACTCAGTCGCCAGACCCGGGCGGTCCGGTCGCGGCTGCCAGTCGCGAGCAGAAGCCCGGTCCGGTCCATCGCCGCCGCCACCACCAACCCCTGGTGGCCGGCGAGCTCCATGATAAGCTTGCCGGTATCCAACGACCACACCGCCAGTTCGCCCTGCTCGCCCGCCCCCACCAGGTGTTGTCCGTCGGGACTGAATAGCTGCTGGTAGACGGTCGGATAGAACGCCTGGAGCACTTTCGAAGTCAGACGGTGCGAGGCAACGTCCATGAACTGAACGCGACCGTTCTGTACCCCCCACAGGATGCGCTTGCCGTCATCGCTGAACACCAACGGCAGCGTGCTGGCTGCCCGGCCGCTGAAGACGCCGCCGCGCTCACCGCCCGCCAGGTCCCACACACGCACGGTCCGGTCGGCGGCCTCCGACACCAACAGCGAGCCGTCCGGCGAGAAGGCCACCGAGGCCACGCTGCCTGTATGCCCGGCCAGCGTTTGCCGGCACTCGTGGGTGCTATACATTAAGCGGCCCCACTCCCAGCCGCGCTGGGCTTCCGGGACACTCCACAGCATCGTTTCGGCGGCCTTGCCCTGCATGTCGGCGAGCCGCTTGGCGGCGAGTGCAATCGTGTGGTAGTAGTTCTGCTGTTCGGCCCGGGCCAAGGCATCCAAGGCCTGAACCCGCTGGCGTTCCTCTTCCACCTTGGCGGCGTGGGCACGGTCACGCTCGATGTGCATCTCCTGTTCTGCGGCCACGGCGCGGTTACGCTCCTCCTGCATCTGGGTCTCGGCGCGCACGGCGCGGTCACGCTGGGTACGCGTGACGACATAGGCCATGGCCATGACCGCAAAAGCGGCCAGCGCGGCCACGATCGATGCGGTCACGCTGAGGCGCACAATCAGCTTGCGCCGCCTCGCGTCCGCCTGTGCTTCTTCGACCGCTGTAGCCAGATCGTCCGGACGAGAAAGCTGCAGGCCGGGCAGCGGCCATTGCTTGATATCGGCCTCTATCGCCCGCACCTGGGAAGCCGCCAGGGAGAGGTCACCGCGCTCCAGAGCCACACGCGTGAACTCCTCGCGACTCGCGCGCAACCCATACACCGCCTGACGATTGCCGGCCCACAGGTGCAGGGCCTGCTGGAATCCTCCGATAATTTCGTTAAACTCGCGGTAAGCATCCGCCCCGCCCTTCTCGGCCACGGCATCCAGCCGATCGGCGGCCGACCCGGTGAGCTTCACGCTCTCGGCGTGGGCCTGGTGAGAACGGAGGGCCTGCTGGAAATCGGCAACGGTCTGGTGACGTTCGGTCGGTTTCAGGCTCATCGCCTTCAGGGCGATATCCATCAGCTCGCCCTTCTCCTTCGTCTCGCGGATCTCGTTGTGCGCGGCCGCGTCGATGGCAGCCATCGCGTTGGTGCCAGGATGCGGTGCGGTTCCGGTGACGATCTCGAAAAGGATCGCGCCCAGCAGGTAGATGTCACTGGTGCGCCCCATCACGCTGTAGTCACACAGCGCCATCTCGGGGGCCATGTAGGAAGGTGTTCCGGCCAGCGTGGCGTGCTCAGTCAGCGGCTCGGCCTTATCGCTGCCGATACTGGCGGCGAGGCCCCAATCCATCACCAGCACTTCGCCGTACCCCCCGAGCATCACGTTCGATGGCTTGAGGTCGCGATGAATGACACCCTTGTCATGGGCAAATTCGACCGCATCGCAAACGGCCAGCAGGATGCGCAGGTTCTCCTCCTGGGGATTCTCGCGGATGACCTTGTCCCATGACTGGCCCTGTATTTCCTTCATGGCATAGAAAAGCTTGCCGTCGGGCGTCTTGCCCAGGTCGTGGATCGGAATGATATTGGGATGATCCAGCTCGCCCGTCACCATCGCCTCGGAAAGGAACTTGTTGGCGGCGACGGAATCGCCCGATACATCCGACTGGATCATCTTGATCGCAATCTGCCGGTCGAGCGATGCCTGCCGGGCCGCATACACGACGCCCATTCCGCCCTGCCCCAGTGTTTCGGTCAGTTCGTAATCCAGCTCGTCCCCGCCAGCCAATCCGGAGCTCTTGAGCACATGCGGTTGCAGGTGAAGACGCGAGCGAGCGGCATCGGGACTAACCGTAGCCCCGGCCTTGATGGACACCGTCGCGTCGGCCGTCTTGAGATAGTCGGACACGTGGGCGGGTACGGTGGCGCGGTTGTCACCCTCCTGGGGTAGTGTCACATCCAGATCAGACATGCCACGTTTGTACGCAACTCCCGGCACCCAAGCAAGTTTCTTCCCTCTCCCTCCCTTCCCCACGCGGAGGAGCGACCTTTCTTCTTGCAGACCGGCGGGCGCATCTCTCATGATGGCGGGAGAGGTTGCATGAAGATCACCGTAACAAAGGGTCCCGACGCCGGCGTTGAGGTCACGATAGACGAGCCGGGGATCTACCTGGTTGGGCGCAGTTCAGACTGCAAGCTGCGCCTCAACGACCCGGAGACGTCGCGACGGCACGCCGCCATTACGATTGCCCCCGGGCGCGCGATCGTCGATGACCAGACCAGCCGGAACGGGACACGCGTAAACGACGTTCGTGTGCAGCACGCCATGCTCAAAGATGGCGACGTCATTCGCGTAGGCGGCACGTCCATCACCGTTGATGGCCTGGCCGCGGCCGCACCGCCACCTGACATGACCTTGAGCGCCATTGATCCGACGATGCGGGTGCTCGCCTCTCTTGATCACCGTGACGCCGACCTGCTGGCCGGGTCCAAGGTGGACGAGACCGATGCCGACCGCGAGAACGAGATGCTGCGCGGCGTGGGTGAGGTCTCCAATATCCTCGTCTCCGGTGCCGACCGTGAGCCACTCCTCCAAAATGTGCTCGACCATATAAAAACGCTGCTCAATGCCGACAGTGCGTGTGTGATGCTCTGGGACGCTGAAACCACCGAATGGTCCTTCGCAGCCGTCTCCGCCAACCCCGGGGAGAGCTCGCCCACCGTAAGCGTATCGCGTACGATCATCAACCAGGCCGTCAAAGACGGCATGGCCCTTCTGACCGAGAATCCGCTGGCTGATGACCGTTTTGGCCCCAGCGAGAGCATCATGATCCACAAGATTTCATCGGCCCTCTGTGCCCCAATGACCATCGACGATGAAATCACCGGTGCCCTCTGCATCAATCGCCGCAGCCGTGCCGATGCGTTCAACCCGTTGGACCTTCGTTTCACAGCCACAGTCGCAAATATTCTCGGCGTCTATCTCGAGAAGCTGCGCATCCAGGATGAGTATATTAAGCAGGAACGCCTCGCCGCCGTTGGACAGGTCATCGCGGGCCTGGCCCACTACGCTAAAAACATTATTACCGGTCTCCAACTGAGCGTGGCCGGCGTGCAGCGGATGCTTAAACGCGAGAGCTTCGACAACATGAAGACGTGCGTGGAGGCGATCGCCAACGAAGAGCGTCGCCTGACCAATCTGATCCTCGATATGTTGAGCTATGCGAAGGACCGGGAACCGATGCGACTGGAAATGGACGTCAACCATGTCCTCGAATCGGTCAGTCGTCCGTTTGAAACGGAACTCGGCACACGCTCGATCAAGCTGGAACAAACGCTCACACCCGACCTGCCCAAGCTCATGGCCGAGAAGAACGCCCTGCACCGGGTGTTCCTCAATCTCTTCGTCAATGCCATGGATGCACTGGACGGCGTGGAAGGGCGTGACAAGTGCATCCGCTTGACCAGTGCCCTGTCCGAGGACGGCAAGATGATCGAGGTCACCATGTGGGATTCCGGCTGCGGCATCCCCACATCAGAAACCGAGGATATCTTCGGTGTCTTTTTCTCGACCAAGGGCTCCAAGGGCACCGGTCTCGGGCTGGCCGTCTCGCGCAAGATTATCGAGGAACACCATGGGACCATTACTGTGGAGTCCCACGAGGACAACTGGACGAAGTTCCGGATTCAATTGCCGGTTGAAGTTCCGAAGAGCTGAGGAGATTTTGACAAAATGAAAAGGAAGAGTGAGTATGGATGCAAAACTTAGTTTTTGGGGAGCGGCACAAGGGGTGACCGGGTCTTGTTACCTGCTGGAGGCGAATGGAAAGCGGTTGCTGATCGACTGCGGGTTCTACCAGGAACGCAAACTGAAGTCGCGCAACTGGGAGCCCTTTCCGCTCCCGGCCAACAGCATTGATGCGGTGCTATTGACCCACGGGCATCTGGACCACTGCGGCCTGCTTCCAAAGCTGGTGAAGGCGGGCTTCAAGGGAAAGATCCACAGCACGAGTGCGACCGCCGACATTGCGGGCATCGTCATCCTCGATTCGGCGCGTATCCAGGTTGAAGATATCAAGCACAAGAAACGCCGCCACGAGCGTCAAGGGCGCAAGAGCCCCCACCCTCTCGTTCCGCTTTACACCGTTGAAGATGCCGAGGAAACCATCCCGCTGTTCGAGAAACACAACTATGATGAGCCTGTTCTGATTGGCGACGGCCTGGAGGCGAGTTTTCATGACGCCGGGCACATCCTCGGATCCTCCGGCATCCAGATCGTGATCAAAAGCGGCGGGGAGGTACGCACGCTGGCGTTCTCCGGTGATATCGGGCGATGGGATGCGCCGATCATCTGCGATCCCAATCCATTCGAGCGCGCCGACTACCTGATCATGGAATCAACCTACGGCAACCGCGAACACAAGAGCGAGGAATCGATTCCCAGCGATCTCGAGACGATCATCAACGAGACGGTCAAAGCGGGCGGCAACATTGTGATTCCCAGTTTCGCGATCGAACGGACCCAAGAGCTGCTCTACCACCTCAACGGACTCCTGGCGGAGAAGCGCATCCCCTCTCTCGTGGCCTTTGTCGATAGTCCCATGGCGATTCGGGTCACAGAGGTCTTCGGTCGGCACCAGGAGTTGTTTGACGACGAAACCAACAAACTGCTCGCACGGGGGGATCATCCCTGCGACTTTCCCGGCCTGGTCATGTCGCGTACGGCCGATCAATCCAAGGCCATCAACAACGTCAAAGGAACGGCCATTATTATTGCCGGATCAGGCATGTGCACGGGCGGACGCATCAAACATCATCTTGTCAGCAATATTGGTCGCGAGGAGAGCACACTCCTCTTCATCGGCTACCAGGCTATTGGCACGTTGGGACGCATCATCCTTGAAGGAACGGATGAAGTCCGGATCATGGGCGAGAAGTACCGGGTCAAAGCACGCGTTGAGCGCATCAACGGCTTCTCGGCACATGCGGGACAAAGCGAACTGCACCGCTGGGTCTCCGCGCTCCAGGAAGCGCCGCGCCATGTTTTCGTAACCCACGGCGAGCCCGACGCCGCCAAGGCCCTGTCCAACTGGATCAAGAAAGAGAAAGGGTGGTCATCCTCGACGCCGGAGTATCTGGATACCGTTACGCTAGACTGAATGGAGATTCCTTGTTGGCTGTTGGGTATTGAACACTATGCAATCCTGCCCCCCCACGCCCGTCGCCCTGACCATCGCCGGATCCGACAGCGGCGGGGGCGCCGGCATTCAAACCGACCTCAAGACCTTCACCGCGCACAAGGTCTATGGAACGACCGCCATCACCTGCATCACAGCGCAGAACCCCGATGCCGTAACCGGCGTAGAGCCTGTCTCGCCCGACATGGTGGTGCGCCAGGTGGAGGCGGTGTGTGACGGGTTTCCCGTAGCGGCAGCGAAGACCGGCATGCTCTACTCGGCCGAGATCATTCGAGCCGTTGCCGACGTAGTCAAACGCCGCCAGATCAGGCAGCTTGTAGTTGATCCTGTCATGGTGGCCACCTCCGGAGCCAAGCTGCTGCAAGACGACGCCATCGCCACGTTGCAGGAAGCGCTGCTACCCCGCGCCATGCTCGTGACGCCCAACATCCCGGAGGCCGAGATCCTCTGGGGCCAGCCGATTCGCTCCACCGAGGAGCAGCAGGATGCGGCCGAGGGCATCGCGATGCGCTACGGGATCGCCTGCGTCATTAAGGGCGGCCACATGGCCGAAGCGGATGCGAATGCGCCACAGCTTCCACACATCATCAACGTGCTGTACGCCGCCGGCCGCATCCACTCCTTTCAGCATGACCGCGTGAAGGGCGGCGACACACACGGCACCGGCTGCACCTTCGCCGCCGCCATCACAGCCAACCTCGCCAACGACCTCCCCCTGGCCACCGCCATCGAGCAAGCCGGCACCTTTGTGGCCGATGCCATCGCCAACAGCTTTGATACCGGCACCCACCGCCCTCTCGGCATTGGATGGGCTTAGCCCGCGCATGGCGATACGACGGTAAAGCTTACCACCCGCATTTCTTCTGCGTGCGCCTATTTCTCCCGCACCGCGTGAGGGCGTTGATTGAGTTCGGTCTCTTTGTAGAGACGCATACCACCGGATCTGCTTCGTCTATGCCCCTGATCTCTGCAAGTTCGGCGCTTCCGGGGTTTTCCGGATTTTTGAAATATCTTTTCGCTCTAAGTGGAAGGGCGCATTTCGTCATCAGCCGCCACGCTTAGTCTCACACTTCGTCCCT
>JAOZSS010000251.1:0-1108 GCA_029939545.1 Kiritimatiellia bacterium
GCGAGGTCCGCTGCCACTCCCCCGAAGACACCGTTCTGGTCCCACTCGCTGGCCTGGCCGTACGGACTGGTAAGACCGAGGCCTATCACAACACGCCCCCCGTCAAGCGGCATCGTGCCGTAGATGGCGGGAAGAATGGCGAGGGCTACGTTCGAGTCCTCGCTCTCACCGGTGGCAGCAGACGTGTACTCCGTCGGCGAATAGGCAAACGTCGAAGAAAACGTCAGCGTGGCCGCTTCCAGGTCCGTCAGACCCGCCGGGTTGTGCGTTAAGACACTCCCGTCATCTCCATATACATACCGGACACCGCCACGTCCCAGCGCCGCAGCGCCCTCCGGCGGATTCCGGTATCCATCAGCCATCGTTGTCGCCACCGTACCGGCAAGCACGGCGACCACAATCCACATCAGAGCCCAAGCCAGGTTCACACGATTAACTTGGTTCATCGCTACACCCCTTCTTTTTTGTACCGCTCAACTACTAGCGGCAAAGGATACACCTCAACACTCTCCAACTTCCGCCACACTTGATAGCACACCCCATGCCAACCCTGCACGCCATATATTTGGTATCTTTTGTATAGACACCCCCTATATCATGTGGATACTGCTGCACAAGAATGTACACCCTGTTTTTCTCATGTCCAATCTTGTACAGGTTTTCGGTTTGTGATAGTGATGGAGTTGCACATAAATGAACACGGCCTCCCTTTTCGCAGGTTTGGGCAGTGATCGTGCCAGGGGCAGCAGAGAGTTGGCAGAAAAGGGTCGGCTTCCGAGAGGCATGTGGCTTGTGCGCTGCGATCAGCGTGGCAGGGCTGTGCCCAAGCGAGAGTGGCAATGAATAACAGAGTGGTTATCACCGGTGTAGGCGTGTTTGCGGCCAGCGGAAACTCGCGCGAGGGGTTCTGGACGTCACTGCTTGAAGGAAAGAGCGGTGTCGGCCCTGTCACCCTTTTCGACTGTAGCGACTTCCAGTGCCGCATTGCCGGTGAGGTGAAGGATTTCGACTCGCACGACTACATCGATTCCACACTGAAGCCCAAGCGCCGTATGTCGCGTGCCGCCCAGCTCGCTGCGCAGCGTGAGCTCCACGTGCGCGTCGCGCA
>JAOZSS010000251.1:1118-3142 GCA_029939545.1 Kiritimatiellia bacterium
GTCAAGAACTTCGACCCTCACGACTACATTGAGCCCACAATAAAACAAACGCGCCGCATGTCGCGGACCTCCCAGCTCGCGGTCGCGGCAGCGCACGACGCTATCGCAGATGCGGGCATGGAGATCGCCGACCTACAGCAGCGAGAGACTACTCCTTTGATCATGGGCGTCAGCACCACGGCCATGGACCTGCGCGGACGACCGGCGCGCCCCTGGACCGCCGTGGCGGCCATCCCGCATGCCGTGGGCAGCGCAATCGCTTTTGGCCTTGGTTTCCAAGCCCGCTTGTCAACGATCTCGAACGGTTGCGCATCTGGACTCGACGCGTTGTGGCAGGCCGCCACAGAAATTCGTAGCGGAAGGTCTGACTTGGTGCTGGCTGGATCCGGGGATGCCGCACTTTCGCCTTATGTTCACAAGATCTTCGATTCCTCGCGCAAGATGTCGTTACGCAACGATGCCCCCGAAAGGGCCTCGCGGCCGTTCGACCGGAATCGGGACGGTGGCGTCGCGGCTGAGGGTTCGGCCATTTTGGTGATCGAGCACTTGGAACATGCCTTGGCACGCGGCGCAACGATCTACGCCGAGATCGTCAGCTACGGCTCAAGCGCGGACCCACCCGGTTCACGCGAGGGCTCGGGCCTGAGCATCGCCATGCACCAAGCCATGGCCAATGCGGGTTGCGGTCCGCAAGAGATAGACCATATCAACGCCCATGCGCCAAGCGACACCCACATGGACCGGATTGAAGTGGAGCAAATCAAGGAGCTTTTCGGCGACCGCGCCTACCGCATTCCTGTAACATCTGTCAAAGGCAATACGGGCAACCCCATGGCCGTGGGCGGAGTATTGCAGATCATCAGCGTCGCCTTGGCACTCCACCATCAAGTCATCCCGCCGACGGCGAACCTTGAAGTGCCGGATCCCCACTGCGACCTGGACCATGTCCCCGGCACTCCGCGCCAGCTTCACTTGGAGCGGGCGCTAGTGAATACACACGGTTTTGGACGAGGCAACAGCTCAATGACTCTGGACGCTTTCCATATGTAAGCCCAGGAGAAGACAAGACTATGACTCCGGGGTCTAGAACAACAACATGAACTCTTTCCATATATCTTCTTTGCTGGCATTCACGCTGAACCTTGTGTTAGGCGTGTCTGTCTACACGATGAACCCGCAGCGCCGGGCGAATCGCTTCTTCTTCATTACATCCCTGGCTATTGCCACGTGGTTGCTCTGTTTTGTACTGGTTCCGATTGCCGAGTCCAGGGAGGTGTTGATCTCCCTCATGCGCTGTTCCGGTATGTCCTCGGTCGTCATCGCCATGGCGTTCGACCTGCTCCGTCATGCCATCGTGCATGAAGAGGAGGACCGCCGGGATCTCCTCAGGACCATGGCGCCATGGCTATTCATTCTCCCGATAAACGCCATCATCAGCTTCTACGCTGACTTGGTCACGGAGGTGGATCAAACCAAGACCGGCTTTCCCATGCCCATCTATGGCACCGGACAGATTCCTTACGTATTTACGTTCGCATGCGGCGTTCTCCTGTTCGTCAAGCGTTTCGCAGGGGATCTCAGGAGCACCAAGGGGGTGCAGCGGACAGAGCTGGGCTACAACTGGTTGGCCGCAGCTCTATTGGCTGTCGTTGGCCTGCTGCTGGCCCAAGTCATTCCGACAGTGACAGGCAATCGCCAGGTCATGCAGTTCATTCCGCTATCGGTATTGATGTACGATGGGATCCTCGCTTACGGCATCGTGACACGACGCATCATGAGTGTCGGCGAAGTACTGCGTCGGGCTACGGCCTATCTCTTGATTGGTGTTTACCTGCTCCTTGTATACACGGCGGTCCACTGGCCGGTCTCCTTCTTGACCCATGACTTCGGCAGCGCATCCGATACGCTGGCGCATTTCCTGGCAGCGATAGCCACGGCATTCTCCATCGCCCCGGCACATGGCCGCATGCAGCGCGTCGCCAACCGGCTGTTTATCAGCACACAGGCAATGGATACTCAGGCGG
>JAOZSS010000065.1:0-7063 GCA_029939545.1 Kiritimatiellia bacterium
TAGGAGATGCCCGATATCCAGGCAGACGCCCAGATCGAAGGTTTCGACGACTGGGGCAACATACTCGAACCGGTAGGCCAGTGTTTCCACGCAGAGGTGGCGGGCGGGAACGCCTGTCTGCAAGAGGTCCGAGACCGAACGAGACACGTTGTCGGTCCAGGCGGGAATGTCCGTAGCGGGGATCGGTTCGCGGGAGTTGGGGTCGTGCGCGTCAACATGGAGCAGATAGGCGAAGGGGGCGAGCGCGGCCGTCGCCTCAATCATGCGCCGACATGCGTCGACCGCCTGGAGGCGCCCGTTGCTGTCGCTGCGGCACAGTGGCAGGTCCAGGGGAAGATGGACCGTGAAGGTGAGAGTGTTGGCTTCGGCCAGCTTGCGAAGTTGTTGAACGGATGCGGGAGAAGGGACGTTAGACATCTCGGGTATCTCGAAGAGGAGCAGTTCGACGTCATCGACGAGCGGTGCCAGCGCCTCGACGTTGGGGCGTATGTCGGCCGGAATGATATAGGACGTGGTCCCAACTCGGAACGGGTAGCGGCCCTTCACACTGGGAATACCCTCAAGCGTCATCATTGGGCTCCCTTTCTGATGTGGGTTCCGCTGAAGCATCGATTGTCGCCAGCAGCGTGAACAGGTCGGCAACCGTCTGCCATTCCCGGGCACCGCGCTCAACCAGTTGCGCCGCGGTTTGGGTTGCGCGTCGATCGGGCGTGTAGTCTCTCTCGCTGATGCCGGTTGCCAGAAAGACCGGTGTATCCTGGTCCAGTGCGCGCGCTGCAAGATCAAGGTTAACCGCATTGCCGGGTCCAAACGGGGTGGGGCAGATCACGATGGCATGGGCCTGACGAACCTGGGTCTCGGCTTCAACGAACTTCTGCGCACTGACCGCCGAGAACGGTTGCTCAAAGGTTCCTGTCATGCCGAGCGCGGACGCGGTCTGGCTGTCGCTGTCGCCGTGGTTCAGCACGCCGCAGGTCACGGTGTAGTCGCAGAGATGCAGGCGTCGGAGGATCTCCTCGCCGCTGCCGCCGCCGGCAACACAGTGGATGCGGAGCCCCTTGCCGCTGTGTCCGGAGGCCAGCCGTGGACTGGGTGTCACCATTACCGATCCGCTCACTGGGTTGGGTTGTACACGTACGTCACAATGATACACCTGCCGCAGACGCGCTTCGGTCAGTACCTCTGCGGGCGTTCCGTCGGCGACCAGTTGGCCTTGATCGAGTAGCAGCAGGCGTTCGCAGAATTCGGCAGCAATATTCAGATCATGACTGACCGTGAGAATCGTAACGTCGGCCTCGTGGTTCAGCCTTTCGACGATCTGCATGACTTCGAGCGCGTGGTTGATGTCGAGATGTGAAGTGGCTTCGTCCATCAGGATCATGCGCGGTTGCTGCGCGAGCACCATGGCGATAACGGCGCGCTGTTTTTCGCCGCCGCTGAGCTCAGAGAAGGGCCGGGAGCGCATCTCCATGACATCGGTATAGACCATGGCCTGCTCGATGATGCGTCGGTCCTCCGATGAAAGGGCGTGGCGGTGTTCGCGGGCGTGGGTCCGCCCCATGGCCACAAGCGCTTCGACGGTGAAAGCCATGGGTGTACTGAGTTCCTGCGGGACCACGCCGACGCACTTGGCGCGATCGGTTGCCTTCAGGCTGGAGACGGGCTTGCCGAACAACGAAACGTGTCCATTGATGCGGGGCAGCAGTCCGGTCGCCGCACGAATAAGCGTGGTCTTGCCGCATCCGTTCGGCCCGATCACGCCGCAG
The DNA here is from genome assembly GCA_029939545.1 of Kiritimatiellia bacterium. Classification (GTDB taxonomy): domain Bacteria; phylum Verrucomicrobiota; class Kiritimatiellia; order UBA8416; family JABMPJ01; genus JABMPJ01. Next base: position 1,767 of record JAOZSS010000065.1, read on the forward strand.
AGTGTACCGGGGTCGACACTGAAGGAGAGCTCTTTGAAGACCGGCACGTGACGATACCCGCCGGTAACTTTGTTGAAGGACAGGGCCGGAATGCTCATTCGACCCACCCCTTCTTTCCCCGCAACTTGAGAATGGTAAGAAAGAAAGGCCCGCCGCACAGGGCGGTCAGGACGCCCACCGGAATTTCGCGCGGGGCCAGGACAGAACGTGCGAGGGCATCACATAGCGCCAGGAACACGCCGCCGGCAAGGGCGGTGGCCGGAATGAGGCGCCGGTGTCCGGGACCGAGCAGGCTGCGCATGACATGGGGAACAATGAGACCGACGAAGCCGATCAGGCCGGCCAGCGATACGGCGGCTGCCGCCAGCAGGCTACCCAGGAGGAGACCAATGGCCGTCATCAGTTCCGTGCGCACACCCACATGATGGGCGACCTCGCGTCCAAGCGTGAGGGCATCAAGCTGCGGGGCAATAAACCAGGCCGCCGCGATGCCGCCCACAACCACGACTGCTGTCATGACCATCTGTCCCTGAGACGTCGGCTGAAGGTTGCCGAGCATCCACCAGATGACGCTATGCAGACCCTCGTGTGACGCGGTGGCCACGAGGAACATCAGGATGCTGGACGCAATGGAACTCACGATGACGCCGCTGAGGATGAGACTGTACACCGAGGCACGAGTTCCGCCTGCTACGGCGAGGACGATGAGCAGGGCGAGCATAGCGCCCACGAACGCCGTGACAGGTAGGAGGAAGAAGGTGATCGCCGTGCCGAGTCCGGCCAGGATAATGCACGCGGCGCCGAGTCCAGCCCCACTGCTGACGCCAAGCACATAGGGCTCGGCGAGCGGGTTGCGTAGTAGCGCTTGGAAAATGACGCCGGCACAGGAGAGCGCCGCCCCAACAACCAGTCCTGTTGCGACGCGGTTGAGGCGGAGGGAGAGAATGGCGCGCCCCATGGGCGTGTCAACGGCGGGGAGCCCGAATCCGGAAGGGCCGCTGAGGACGCAGATTGCGAGCAGAAGCATCGTGCCGACTCCGAGTAGGGCGATGAGAAGTCGCGATGAACGGTTTGTGCGAGAGGGCTCACAGGTCATGGGGTGCCTCCCGTCTCGCCTTCTCTACGCAGGCACGCATGGCCTCGAGTCCTGCCAGCAGTCGCGGGCCCGGGCGCAACAGGATGTCGTTGTTGAGCCCTTCGAAAACGCAGTCGGTCTTTACGGCCGTGATGTGTCCCCATCCGGGGCGGCGTTTCACGGCGTCGGCGGCACCATCGCTGCGTCCCATGTAGAGGCAGAGGATAACATCGGGATTCTCAGCGATGACTTGCTCAGGCGAGATCTGGAAGTAGGCCTTTTTGACGGAATCGGCAATGGTTCGTCCGCCCGTAAGCCGTATGAGGTCGGCGAGGAACGTGTTGCTTCCGACGGTGGTCATGGGGTCGTGCCAGACTTCGGCGTAGACGGAGGGGGGAGGGCGGAGGGAGGAGGTCCCCCCTTCGTTCTGCGAGCTTCGGAGGGCAGGCGGAGAGCGGAGGGCGGAAGACTGTGCATCAGCAATGGCGTTGGCGATTTTGGTGGCGAGGGCGTTGGCTTGCGCGGTGTGGCCGGTGATTTCGCCGAGCTCGCGAAGCATGGGTGCGATGTCCGCGAGGGAGTGGCAGGTGATGCGACGGCGTTCGATGCCCATGGCGCTGATCTGGGCGGCGACGCTCTCGTCGGCGAGGTCAATATCGAGGACCAGCGTGGGCTGTGCGAGGGCAAGAAGCTCAAGCGAGGGGTGCCCGAAACCGCCGATAACAGGAACGCGTTCCACGATCTCGGGAGGATAGTTACACGCCGAGGTGCGGCCGACAAGCAGGTGGCCGGCGCCAATAGCGCAGAGGCTTTCGGTAAGATTGGGTGCCAGGGAAACGATGCGGATTCCGGTTTGGGGCGTTGACGCGGAAGGAGGCCGACAGCCTGCTGAGAGCAGCAGGCTGATCAGTAGGAGTACGCCTGTCCGGGACTGTTGCATGAAGTGAGACTCCCTATGAGAGGGAGAATGTCCAACAGCCAACACTCAAATCCAATTTCCAAGGGGGTATCCTTTGCAAGGCTTCACGCACCCTTCTGCTAACCCCGTGTGTGTCGCTCGAATTCTCACCTTGGATATTGGATATCCCTTGTTCGATATTGGATATCTTCCCCGTTTCCAGTATGGCTCTATCGCCAACCCTTTTCGGACAGGCTCTAGTTAGTCTTGCGGCCACCCACGCCCTTGGTGTCCTTGGTGATGGTGCGTGCCTTCTCCTTCGGGCGCAGCTTGCGCACTGCGGCGCCGGCCTGCCACATCTCGGAGTTTCCTATGGCATCCAGCTCTTTCGTGAGCTGTTCTTTGTAGTTCTTCTTGCCGCAGGTGCGCATGACGCGTGCGGCTTCTTTCTTCGTGGCGACGGCCTTGTAGAGATCCTTGAAGACCGGAAGGGTGGCCTTCTTGAATTTCGGGCGCCAGTCCAGTGCGCCGCGCTGGGCAGTCGCTGAGCAGTTGGCGAACATCCAGTCCATGCCGTTCTCGTCCACGAGGCGGATCAGGCTCTGGGTCAACTCTTCAACGGTCTCGTTGAACGCTTCGCTCGGCGAGTGGCCGTTCTCGCGGAGCACGTCGTACTGGGCTTCCATTACGCCTGCCAGCGCGCCCATCAGGATGCCGCGCTCACCCACGAGGTCGCTGGTGACTTCCTTCTCGAACGTGGTTGGGAAGAGGTAGCCCGATCCGACGGCGAGACCGATAGCCATGCAGCGTTCTTCGGCGCGGCCGGTGTAGTCCTGCCCGACTGCAAAGCTGGAGTTGATGCCGACGCCGGCGAGGAAGTTGCGGCGCACCGAGGTGCCCGAGCCCTTCGGGGCGACGAGAAGCGTATCCACGTTGGCGGGAGGCACAACCTTGGTGAGGTCATTGTAGACCAGGCCGAAGCCGTGCGAGAAGTAGAGGGCGTCGCCTTCATTCAGGCGGGGCTTGACCAGCTTGTAGACCGGCTTCATCGCGGCATCAGCCACGAGCATCATGATGATCGTGCCACGCTCGGCGGCTTCTTCGATGGTGAAGAGTGTCTCACCTTCAACCCAACCGTCCTTCTTGGCGCGGTTCCAGTCTTTGCGGAACGACTTGGCCTGGCCGATGATCACGTTGATCCCGTTGTCCTTCATGTTCAGCGCCTGGGCCGGGCCCTGCACGCCATAACCGATAACGGCAACGACTTCGTTTTTGAGGACCTTGCGGGCTTTGGCAAGGGAGAATTCCTTGCGCGTCACGACGGTTTCTTTGCTGCCGCCAAAATCGATAACTGCCATTGTTTCCCTCCTTGGGTGTTTTACTTTTCTTGGTTCAGTGAGAGTGGAATATTGAGGGGTATGTCGGCTAGCCCATTAGGCCAGACACAAACCAGTAGATCAGTGCGCCGAGTCCAAGCACGATGACGATGGTGATAGAAACCCACATCCCGACGCGACTCTTGCGTACGCCGAACTCGGGGGGCGTCTGGCGGATCGGCCCGGTCCGAATGGTGTCCTGGGGGCCGGTGTCGGTAGACGCGATGCTTGAGGCCGTCCCGATATCATCGCCTTCAATGGTCATCCGTATGCTTCCAACAGTTAGGACATCGCCGGGCGCGAGCGGAACTTCAGTAACCAGTCCACCATTAAGGTAGGTTCCGTTGGTTGAGTTCAAGTCCCTCAGCGTGTAACGGTTATCCTTGCGAAGGATAGCGCAGTGACGTGATGAGGCAGCCGGATCATCAATGGTTACGGCGTTATCGGCGGCACGCCCAATGACAGTTTCTTCCTGGTCGAGCACAATGACTCGATCCTTGGAACCTTCGCTCTGCATTCGTAAAGTAGCCATAGTTGAGCAGGTTGTCTCACAATCCCGAAGCCATGTCAACACCCGCCCATGTGATTCTGCCTGATTTCAGTGTCAGAACGGCTTGGCCGCGACAGTGGCGGCCCGCAAACGGTGTGTTCAGGGAAAGGGAGAGGAATTCGGAGGGATTGACGACCCACTCGGACTGGAGGTCGGCTAGCACGATATCGGCCCGACTCCCGGGTGCCAGGGAGGGGCAGGGACGCCCGAGCAGGGCCGCAGGACCTGCCGTCCAGCGGCGCAGCCAGTCGAGCACGTTCATCCCGCGCTCGACAACCAGGACCTGGTAGGTGACGCCGATGGCGGTTTCGAGACCCACCACACCGAAGGGTGCCTTCAGGATGCCCTTGGCCTTGAGGGACTCAAGATGGGGGGCATGGTCGGTGGCAAGGACAGAAAGGCTGTCGTCGAGAATCCCCTGAATCAGCGCTTCGCGATCCGCCGGGCTGCGCAGGGGCGGATTCATTTTAAAGTTGCCGTCATCTGTCGTGATGTCGGCATCCGACAGCGCTAGGTGATGCGGGGTGGCTTCACCCGAAACCGGCAGGCCGCGTGCCGCTGCATCGGCGATCAAGCGTGCCGACGTCCCCGAGGTCACGTGTTGGATGTGCATGGCGCAGCCGGTCGACGCGGCCAGTTCAATATCACGCGCGACGATCTTGTCCTCAGCCTCGGCGGGAATGCCCGGCAGACCGAGTCGTTGCGCGGCTTCCCCGTCGTGTAGCACTCCCCGACCGGCCAGGATTGGGTCGAGCGCATGGTCCATGATGGGAACACCCAGTTCGGCGCTCCGCTCCATGGCGCGCTGCATGAGTGCGTCATCGGCGACGGTGGAGCCCTCATCCGTAAAGGCGGCGGCACCGGCACGGTGCAACCCCGCCAGATCGGCCAGTTCGCCGCCACGACGTTCTCTGGTGATGCAGGCAGAGGGAAGCAGCTCGACCGCACCGGCTGCCGCGGCCCGCTCCAATTGGAAACGAACCTGCTCGGGTGTATCAACAGAGGGGCGTGTGTTGGGCATGGTGACGACGGTTGTGAACCCGCCGCGCGCTGCGGCATGTGACCCTGTAGCGATGGTCTCGGTCCCCTCATGGCCGGGCTCGCGGAAGTGCACGTGTACGTCAATCAGCCCGGGCATCACGGTCAGGCCGGAGGCGTCGATCTCGCGGGCCCGCTGCGGGGCACTGTCGACGCTGTGACCGTCAGCGATGAAGAGATCACCTCTCTCCTGCACTCCTGTAGCTGGGTCGAGCAGTGTTCCATTCCTTACAATCCATGACGTGCTCATTTCGTGGGCAGGGTATCTTTCCTTAAGGCGTGGGGCAAGCCATGACTCGGCCCGTTCGGAGAGGGCCCTGCCTTGCCCAGGGCGCAGTTTGACTAAACGGTAGGGCCCGG
>JAOZSS010000065.1:7073-11856 GCA_029939545.1 Kiritimatiellia bacterium
GGATGTTCTACCCACTTTCTTCGTTTGCACCCGCTGCGGGCTATAGATACCGATTTGGCTTGCGCATGGAGCTAGACATTCTAGATTGTCGCATGGGAATCAATGGAGGAGCAAACGTGCAGACAATAGTGTGGGACGAGAGCTTGTCAGTGGGCGTCGCGAAGATGGACGCGCAGCACCAGATCTGGATTGAGCGTTTCAACAAGGTGATGGAAGCCGTTAGCGAACGGCGCGGCGCGACGGAGATATCGAAGACGCTGGGTTTCCTCGTGGACTACACCGAGGAGCATTTCGGTCTCGAGGAGGCGCGCATGGCGGAGACGGCGTATCCCGATGTGGATGCGCACAAGGATCGCCATAACGAAATACGGCTGACTCTTGATGGTATCGTCGAGGATTTCAGGGAAGACGGTCCGACCGAGGAATTGGCCGGGGACGTTGAGACGTTTCTGGGAAACTGGCTCATCAAGCACATCCGTGAAGTCGACATGAAACTGGGTGCTTTCCTCGCCGCACAATGACGTAATCATGGACCTTGGCTTATGAAGGTTGCCATTGCATGTGGAGGCACCGGCGGGCACATCTTCCCCGGAATCGCCGTGGGTGAAGAACTGCGGGCACGGGGGCACGAGGTGACGCTGTGGCTGGGCGCACGCGCCGTTGAGGATCTCTCGACGGCCGCTTGGGACGGGCCGGTCGAGCGGATTGTGGCGGCAGGCTTTCCCTCCGGCCTCTCATTCCGGACGATCGGCGTGGTGCTGCGCCTCCTGAAGGCCGTGGGGGCATGCCGACAGCGCATGCGCGCGGCTCGGCCCGACGTGGTGCTGGCAATGGGGAGCTATGCATCGGTGGGGCCCGGTCTGGCCGCACGAATGCTGGGTATTCCGCTGGTGTTGCACGAATCTAATGCTGTGCCAGGGAAGGCTGTCCTGTTCCTCTCGAGATATGCGTCTGCAGTGGCCTTGGGCTTCGAGCGAGCCGAGTCCTACTTCACGGGGCGACGACGGGTGGTTACGGGATTTCCCTTTCGGAAAAGGCTGGCGGGTGTTACGCCGCTCGATGGGATCGATCCGGAGCGCTTTACGATAGTGGTCATGGGCGGAAGCCAAGGCGCTCACGCGCTGAACGTGACGGTCCCCGATGCGCTGTGCGAGGCTGCTCGAGAGGGCATCGCGTTGCAGGTCATTCACCTTAGCGGTCCGGCCGACGAGGCCGACGTACGGGCACGCTACGAGAGCGGTGGCGTTCCTGCGCAGGTGTATGGGTTTCTCAAGGATATGGGTGCGGCATACGCGGCGGCCGACCTTGCTATCTGTCGCGCCGGTGCCGCCACCTGTGCCGAACTGACGCTCTGTCGTGTTCCCGCGCTGCTCGTTCCGCTGCCGTGGGCGGCGCATGATCATCAGAACGAGAATGCGCGCGCCATGGCCGTGGCGGGCGGGGCCGATGTGATGGGGCAGGACGACCTGTCTGTCGACGCCTTGTTAGCATATATTGACCGCTGTGTGCAGGACCCCTCCTACCTGGCGCAGAAACGTGTTGCTCTCGGCCAAGCGGAGGGGGGGGACGCGGTTGAACGAGTGTGCGACCTGATTGAGGAGACGGGAGAACAGCCGAACAGCCGAACATCCGAGCAGCCGAACTACGAACGAGGAAGACCCAGTCCCTGAACCTTGCTTGCCCTCCGAAGTCCGGAGGGCGAAGGGGGGAACCTTTTTGCGGAGCAACTATGCCGATATACGAGTTCTACTGTCCCGACTGTCACGTGATCTTCAACTTTTTGTCGCGTGCGATCAACACCAGCGCGAGTCCGGTTTGTCCTCGCTGCAAGCGGAATCACTTGGACCGTCAGGTGTCCCTCTTCGCGCACACAGGCGAGGCCAGTGAGAAAGGCGACCTGGACGACCTGTCGCTCGACGAGACCCGGATGGAACGTGCCATGGAGGCTATGGCCTCCGAGGCAGAAAGCATAAACGAAGACGATCCGCGTGAGGCGGCTCGACTGATGCGCAAGTTTTCGGACCTGACCGGCATGGAGTTCGGCAAAGGGATGCAGGAAGCGCTTGGGCGGATGGAAGCAGGAGAAGACCCCGAGAAAGTCGAAGCCGAGATGGGCGACCTCATGGAGAGCGAGGACCCGTTCGTCATGCCCGGTAAGCAGGCAGGAACCGCGGGGTCACGGGGGAAGAAACGCGGTGAGCCGAAGCGGGATGACACTCTGTATGAGATGTAGAAGAAGTACGAACAGCCGAACAATCGAACAGCCGAACTACGAACGGGACATTTGTAGGGTCAGGCAGTACGCCCGGAAAATCTAACGACTGGATGCGTCCTGGAATCAGAATCAACATCACGCACCAAACGTGCGCTCCCCACTTCGTAGTTCGAATGTTCGGCTGTTCGAATGTTCGTCCTTCACACGAGGCTCACCCGCAGCACTTCACACGGACCATCAGGTGCCAACGTGTATTCCGCGAGCGCGGCGGGCAGCAGGCAGGTTGTGCCTGCGCTGATCGTTTCTTCGCCACCCTCGCATGATACCGTCAGCGTTCCGTTGGCGACAAAGAGCATGTGGAAGCTGCGGCCGTCGTTAGTGACCTGGCAGGAGGACTCGATGTTCAGGCGTCCGAAACGGAAGTAGGGGGTCACCAGGAGATCCTGTGTACGGTTCGGTCCGTCAACGATCGGTTCAGAAGGCGTGGCACCGGCGGCGTCCAGCTCCCAGTCGATAACCTGGCGCGCCTTCTCAACATGGAGTTCACGTGGGTTGCCTTCGGCATCGACGCGTCCCCAGTCGTATACGCGGTAGGTCGTATTGGAATTCTGCTGTACTTCGAGAATGAGGCAGCCCTCACCGATGGCATGCACACAGCCGCCACGGATATACGCCAGCGCGCCCGGGGCGGCGGGATGGGGCTTGAGCAGATTCTGAACGGTGCCGTCTTCGAGGGCTGCATCGAAGGTCGCTGCGGTGGTTCCGGCGACGAGACCCGCATAGAACTGGGCGCCGGGCGCGCCGTCCAGGATGTACCACATCTCGCTCTTTGCTTCGCCACCGACGAGAGGGGCCGTTTCATCGTTGGGATGAACCTGCACGCTTAGCTTCTGTGCGGCATCGATGATCTTGACGAGGATGGGAAACTTATCGGTCTGTTGCGCCGTGCCGACCATGTCCGAGCCCATGTCCAGGGATAGATCGTGCAGCGACGTGCCTTCCAGCGGACCGTTTCTGACGATACTCATGCCGTCGGCATGGTCGCACAGTTCCCAAGATTCGGCACAGAGTCCCGGCTGCGGCTTACGGTTGAAGCGCGAGGGTATGCTCGTGCCGCCCCATATGTAGTTCTTGTAGACGGGGGTCAGAAGGTAGGGGTAGAGGTGTGTCTTCATGGCGAGATGATAGGGGAGAGGGCTGGTCAGAGGCAAGTGGCGGATGTCTCGACTTCGCTCGGAATGACAGATTCTCAGTTGTGGGGCTTATTAAGAACTTGCCATGATATTTCTGCCGATGATGCCGAAAGGAGTTGACGCATGAACGATCGCTGTGTAGCCTGCACATAGGAATAGGCGTACTGTTGCGCTGAGAACAGCATAGTTAAGGAGTGTTTCATGATGAAGTTGTGGCGTAGGAAGGGTGAGCGGGGCTTCACCTTGGTTGAGCTGCTGGTGGTGATCGCGATTATTGGTATCCTGGCCGGAATGCTGCTTCCTGCTGTGTCCTCGGCCCGTGAACGTGCGCGTCGTGCGAGCTGCATGAGCAACCTGTCGCAGATCGGCAAAGCCATGGTTATGTATTCCATGGACAACGACGAACGTTTTCCGTCGCAGTTCTATAGCCTGGGCGGCGAGTACGTCAGCCAGCCCAAGCTGTTCCTCTGCAAGAGCGCAACGGCGATGTTTGGCGCGGCGGACTCGGTTTCGGAAGCGGCCATGACAAAATCGAACTGCGCCTACAACCTCGTTATCGATCTAACCACCGGTGCAAGGATGTCGGCAGGATCGTCAGCGAATACCATGGTCGCCTGCGATAAGGACGGGGTGAACGAGAACGTAACGGCGACAACGTTTGGCGGCAACCATGCTGGCAAAGGCGGTAACCTTCTGTTCGTCGATGGTTCGGTGGTTTGGGTGAACTTTGGCAGTACGGCCGTCGACCAGTGGCCTGGCACGGCCCTCACGAACCTGATCGGTGAGGCGGATCTGACCACGGTGACGGATCGTTAGAACCTGTTCCGACTGTGAGCGAAAAGGGGGCCGGAATTCAATTCCGGCCCTCCTTTTTTTGTGTAGTGACGTTGATCGGCACGGGGTAGAGTTCAAGGCATGGCGATTGCGCGGGTAGTGGTGGATGTGGCGTTGGATCGGGAGTTTGACTACTCGGTTCCGGCTTCCATGGATGCGGCCGTCGCCATTGGGGCGCGCGTGGCGGTGCCGTTTGGGCACCGCGTGACCGAGGGGTACGTCGTCGATATCCTGGCCGCTTCGGACGTGCCTGGCCTCAAGCCCATCAAGGGTCTGGCGACCGATGGCCCCATGCTCTCGCCCTCGCTCGTCTCCTTGGCCCGCTGGATGGCCGACTACTACTGTTCCCCGTTTGAGCGCGCGGTCCGAACTTTGTTGCCCGGCGCGGTGCGTAGGACAGGGGCAAAGCATCGCGAGGTGCTGGTCGTGCGCTCCGGCAGCGGGGGGGCGTGCTCCGGCAGCGGGGGAGGGCTCTTGGCTGGACCGGGCGGGATACCGCCCGGAACGCCCTGCGAGCCCACCCCCGCTGCCTCCGCTGAGG
>JAOZSS010000252.1:0-2837 GCA_029939545.1 Kiritimatiellia bacterium
CCCTGTTTTCTATGTTTTTCCTCTCTCAGGCAGGAGCGGAAGACCGGTTACACCCCTTCCTAAACGCTGACCGGGGTAATGCGCAGACGGGCGTCATGACCGTTCAGGTCGACGGTTTCCCATCCATCCCCATCCGCGGCATCAACATACAAGGCCCCAACGCAAAGCGTCTCGGCATCGATGTAGGTGCGGTGCTGCTCGCGCGCATCGCGCACTTCCGCATCCAGATCGGTGGGGTCGTACTCAATCTTGATTCGCTGGGCCACATCGAGTCCCATCGTCTTGCGAAGGTTCTGCACCTTGTTGACCTCTTCGCGCGCCAGACCCTCGGCGATCAACTCAGGCGTGAGCGCCGTCTCCAGCGCCACAACGAGTTCGCACTCCGACGCCACGACCACGCCCTCGCGCGGGATGCGCTCAATTACAACGTCGCCCGGGCCCACGTCCACAGACTCACCGTCCAAGTCCAGGGCGATCGTCTCGCCAGTGGCCAGGGATTCGAGATCGGCCTCGGGCAGCGCGACAATCGCCTGGGCCACCTGCTTGACCTGCTTACCGAAGCGCGGTCCCAGCGCCTTGAAATCGGCCTTGGCTTTCAGCAAGACGAGCTCGGCCTCCTGGTCGGTCAGATCAACCTGCTTCACATTCAACTCGTCGCGCACCAGATCGGCCAATACGTTGACCCGGTCGAGTGTGGCGCGGTTGCGCGACACCACATGCAGCACCGACAGCGGCTGGCGAACCTTGAGATTGTGATCGGTCCGCAACACACGCCCGAGTCGCACGACGGTCATCACGAGATCCATCTCGGCCTCAAGCTCCTCGTCGCGCGCGGCGGCATCCACGGCAGGAAAATCGCACAGATGCACCGACTCCGGCATATCGCTCGTACGCAGGTTGCGGTAGATGATCTCGCTGACAAAGGGAACGAACGGAGCCGCCACGCGCGTCCACTGCAGGAGCACCGCGTAGAGCGTGCGGTAGGCCTCAGCCTTGTCGGCATCGTCCTGCGACTTCCAGAAGCGGCGGCGGCTGCGACGGATGTACCAGTTGGTCAGGTCATCGATGAAATGCACAAACGGGCGGACCGAGCGCTGCAGGTCGTAGCCATCCATGGCGGTCGTTACCCGCTCGGTGAGACTGGCCATTGAACTGCGGATCCAACGATCCAGCACGTTGGATCCCGGCGTGCTCGTGTCGTCCTCCGGCGTCCACCCATCGATCGACGCGTAGGTAACAAAGAAGGAATAGGCATTCCATAGCGGGATCATGATGTTACGCATGAGGTGCTTGACCCCTTCTTCGGAGAAACGCAGATCCTCCGCGCGCACCACGGGCGAGTAAACCATGTAGAGTCGCAGGGCGTCCGCGCCGTAGACATGGATCATATCCATCGGGTCCGGGTAGTTCTTGAGCCGCTTGCTCATCTTGCGGCCATCCTCGGCCAGCAACAGCCCGTTCACGATGACGTTGCGGTAGCAGCTCTTGCCAAACAACGCGGTGGAGAGCACCAGCAGCGTGTAGAACCAGCCACGTGTCTGGTCGAGTCCCTCGGCGATGAAGTCGGCGGGGTAGAAATCATCAAGCTCATCGCCACGCTCAAACGGATAGTGCTGCTGGGCCAGCGGCATGGCACCGGACTCAAACCAGCAATCGAGCACTTCCGGCGTGCGACGATAGGTTTTGCCATCCTTCTTGAGCTCCACCTTGTCGACGATGTGTTTGTGAAGGTCATCGACCCGCACCCCTGAGAGCTCCTCCAGCTCATCAATGGAACCGATACAGATCATGTCCGCCGGATCATCCTTGTTGATCCAGACCGGCACGCACGACCCCCAGTAGCGGTTGCGACTGATATTCCAGTCCTTGGCTTCTTTCAGCCAGTTGCCGAAACGGCGGTCACCCACGTAGCCCGGCACCCAGTGGATCGTATCGTTGTTGGCGACGAGATCGTCGCGCATATCTTCCACGCGCACATACCAGGCATCGATGGCACGGTAGACCAGCGGCGTATCCGTCCGCTCGCAGAACGGGTAGCTGTGAACAAGGGTCGACTGGTGGACCAGCTTGCCTTCATCCTTCAGGCGCCGGATGATGGCCTTGTCGGCATCTTTCACGAACTGGCCTTCATACTCCGGAACCGCAGACGTGAAACTGCAGTCGGAGTCGAGCGGATCGACCAGCTCGATGTTCTCCTCGTGGCAGACCCGGAAGTCGTCCTCGCCATAGGCGGGTGCCATGTGGACCAGGCCGGTACCATCCTCGGTCGTAACGAACGGGTCATTGAGGATGCGGAACGCATTGGGCTGATCGGCGAAGTACGGGAACAACGGCTCATAGGTCCAGCCGTACAGATCTTTGCCGACGTAGGTCTTCAACACGCGGTACTGGCTCTCCTCCTCATAGATAGAGGCCAACCGGGCTTGTGCCATCACGTACACGTCCCCGTCAGACGCATCCTCAACCGCAAGGTACTCGATATCGGGGCCGGCACACACGGCCAGGTTTCCCGGCAGCGTCCAGGGCGTCGTGGTCCAGAGCAGCGCATAGGCGGACTTGTCCGTCGGCAGGTCGGGATCAGCAGAGGTGAGCTTTACGCGAACCGTGATGGCGGGATCCTGCACATCCTTGTAGTTGTTGCCGGCCTCAAAGTTGGAAAGCGGGGTGGTCAGCTTCCAGCTATAGGGCATGATCCGGTGCGAGCGGTAGATGCGGCCCTGGTCCCATAGCTGCTTAAATACCCACCAGATCGTCTCCATGAACGAGGTGTCCATGGTCTTATAGTCATTGTCGAAGTCAACCCAGCGCCCCATGCGCGTGACGATCTTGCGCCATTC
>JAOZSS010000252.1:2847-3133 GCA_029939545.1 Kiritimatiellia bacterium
GGTCTGCACCATCGAGCGACACTGTTCATTAAACACATCGATCCCGACCTCGCGGATGGCGGCCGTGCCGGCCAGTCCGAGTGCCTCCTGGGCCAGGGCTTCAATCGGCAGACCATGGCAGTCCCAGCCGAAGCGGCGCGCCACGTAGTGCCCGCGCATGGTCTGGTAGCGGGGAATGATGTCCTTGATCGTGCCCGCCAGCAGGTGTCCGTAGTGCGGCAGTCCGGTGGCAAACGGAGGGCCATCATAGAAGACATACTCCTTACCGTCCCGACGCGCCTCGAGC
>JAOZSS010000253.1 GCA_029939545.1 Kiritimatiellia bacterium
GGCAGTTGGACCAGGGGTACTCGACAAAGTGCAAGGGACGAAGTGTGAGACTAAGAGTGGCGGCTGATGACGAAATGCGCCCTTCCACAATATATGGGGGGGTTGAGAGAATCAGCCACCCTGCTAATTGAATTTCAGGGAGTCAAGATGAGCGTACTGGTTACCGGCGCCGCCGGCATTGTGGGATCCAATACCGTGGCGCAATGTGCCGCGGCCGGACTGGAGGTGGTGGCGCACGACCGGCGGGGCCCTGCCTCGACCCCGGCGGAACTAGACGGGAGTGCCGTGCATTGGGTTCAGGGGGATCTGAATGACTGGGCGCATCTGCTGGAGACAGCAACGAAATACAGTGTCGAAGGGGTCATTCATTCGGCGGCTTTGCCTAACGTGACACAGTGTCGACCTGTGCCACTGTCGGCCACTCGGGTCAATGTTATCGCCACCCAGAATCTGCTGGAGCTGGCGCGTCACCTGAAATGGCGGCGCGTGGTCTATGTGAGCACCGGGGCTGTCTTCCAATCGTCCGATCCCGACAGTTTTCTCGGCGAAACGGACTCTATTTCGCCGGATAATGTCTACGGCACAACCAAGTATATGGGCGAACTGCTGACGAACATGTATCACAAGACCTACGACGTGGATGCCTGCACAGTCAGGGCCTCCTGGATATGGGGTCCACCCGAGCTGCCGGGCGCTTTTGATCTATCCCGCGGCCCCGTGCGGCACTACCTGATGAGCGCCTTGAAAGGCGTCGAGGTACATGACCCCAGCGGCGGCGATTTCAGAGCAAACCTGACCTATGTCAAAGATCTGTCCGCCGCACTGGTGCTGGCCTATCAGAAGGAATCGTTGGTCGGCAGAACCTATAACATTAGCAACGGCAGACACTACAGCGTAGCCCAGGTCGTCGAAGCGGTGAAAACGGTCGTGCCCGGCGCGCGCATCAGCGTGGGGCCCGGATTGAGACCGTGGTCGGACATTCACGTTTTGCGCGGTTCATTCGACATCACACCGGCTCAAGAGGAACTGGGGTTCCGCCTCAAGTACTTTCTGAAAGAGGGATTGGTGGACTATGTTGAGTGGTTGAAGGTTGCCCAGGCGTGAGTGTTCCAAGTAAGGCCAGTTGTGTCAACTGGCCCCTGGCGGGCTGCCGGGCTGAGCCGTTACGAAGGGTTGAGAGAGTATAACGCAAACGAACAGGAGAGATGGACATGGCAGTACAGGAATTACGTAAAGGGGAGAAAATCGTCGGTACGATGGTTCGGATGGTGAGGAATCCGGCGATTGCTCAGATAGCGTCAGAGGCGGGGCTTGATTTCATCATGCTCGACATGGAGCATGGCCCCTATTCCATGGAGACGTTTTCGGACATCGCCAAGGTGGCCCGATCGATCGGATTGGGAATCTTTGTGCGGGTACCCGAACTATCAAGGGGCTATGTATCGAGAATCATGGATGCGGGCGCCGATGGCGTGATGGTGCCGATGGTCGGCTCACAGGAAGAAGCTGAGGCGTTAGCCTCATGGGCTCGTTATGCGCCTATCGGCAACCGGGGACTGAGCAGTTCCGGTACCTTCACGAGTTTTTCCGGGGTGGGAAGCGATGTTCCGGCCTTTATGGCAGAGCAGAACAAAAGCACGCTTGCGATAGCCCAGATTGAAACGAAAGAGGGGATTGAGAACATCGAGGCCATCGCGGCCGTGGAAGGTATCGATGTGTTGTTGCTCGGCCCCAACGATCTCTCCATCTCTCTGGGCGTTCCCGGAGAGGTGATGGGAGACACCGTGCAGGCAGCCATTGCAAAGGTTGCGGATGCCGCAGAAAAGAACGGCAAAGTATTCGCCATGCACGCCGGAGCAGCTCTGCTGGAGAAGTGGATTCCGAGAGGAATGCAGATGATCATGGAGTCGCTCGATATCAATGTGTTGAAATCCGGCTTTTCCACAATCGCAACCAAGTATGCCAGCTAATCAGAAGGAGCGGGAGCGTCCATCCCAATGTACATTGGGATGGACGTACTGAGTAGGGCCAGTTGTGTCAACTGGCCCCCGCTGAAACGGGGAAGAAGGCAGACATACGGGCTGTCAACTTTGACAGAACGTCTTCGAAGGAAAGTATCCAATAACAATGACAGAATACAAAGTACTTATCCCGCAGGATGTTGCGGAGGAGGGTAAAGCCTACCTTCGGGACAGAGGGTATGAGATAAAGATGGGCCGGGGAATATCCGCCGAAGAGATGAAAGCGGATGTGGTTGACTGTGATGCGATACTGGCGCGAACCGCCCCGTTTCCGGCGGAAGTACTGGAGGCCGGCAGCAAGCTGCGGGTGATTGGACGCCATGGTGTGGGCGTGGATAATATCGACGTCAAGCGGGCGACCGAGCTGGGGATCGCCATCACCTATACCCCAAACGCCAACTGCAACACCGTCGCGGAACTCGCCATAGGATTCATCATTGCACTTGGAAGAAACATCGTCAGATGCAACCAGGCGGTGCGCGCCGGCGACTTCGAGATACGCAATCGCCTGAAGGGGATGGATCTGAAAGGGAAGACGCTGGGCGTTATGGGGCTGGGAAAGATCGGTCGTCTGGTGGCTCAAAAGGCCCACCACGGATTGGCCATGGATATCATCGGATATGATCCGTTTCTCAAAGCAGAGGACTACCCGGAAGGTGTCGTTAAGGTGGATGACTGGGACGAGATGTTCAAAACGTCCGATTTTATCTCATTGCATATTCCTTCCACCGAAGAGACGAAGCACAGTATCGGCAAACGCGAGTTTGAGATGATGAAGCCGTCTGCGTATTTGATCAATACAGCCCGAGGGGAGTTGCTGGTTGAGGAAGAACTGGTCAGCGCATTGCAAAACGGGGACATTGCAGGAGCTGGCCTGGATGTATTTGAGCAGGAGCCGCCGACACAGGATCATCCGCTGTTTGCTCTGGATAACGTCATCCTTACTCCGCACAATGCGGCACTGACAACGGAATGTATGGTTCGGATGGCCGTCACGGCCGCCCAAGGCATTCATGAGGTGCTTTCCGGACAGGAGCCGACGTATCCGGTAAAGGGTGTAACCGGTCTTCCGCTCCTGCCTGAGAGAGGAAAAACATAGAAAACA
>JAOZSS010000066.1 GCA_029939545.1 Kiritimatiellia bacterium
TATTGAGTGCGCGAACAGCACTGAACAAATACCATTCAGGAAACTGCTTCCGCTTCTTCAAAAGATGTTGAGAGGATTTTAGCCGCCGGAAGGACTGTGGGGCCAATTCTCGAAAGTCAGCTTCGGACATGCGAATGAGTCTGCTGTCAGAGATTCGATAAGGCGTAATCAGTCGACATTCATCATTTACTTCGAATGAATATCGTCCGAAATTTGATGCGAAGACAGGGACTGTGGCTGTTGCTTCACGCGCTTCATCTGACCTCTTTTCGACAAGAAACAAAGGATCCGCTCCGGTGCTAAGACCTCTTGACATCGTCGCAGGCAAATCGAGCAAAGGAACTCCTCCAGCAGCTATCTTCTTGCGCAGTTCACGATCGGCAGCCGGGGAGAAATCCCAGCCCAGCCCAGACAGTTGATCAGGAGCGATCAATCGAGATGTTGCCTGCTTGAGATCGGGTTCGGATGCCTCGGAGGTAGAGTAGGCTATCGCATTCTGTTTCCCGCTATTGGAGCCAAAGAGAAGCAGCGTATATATTGTCGCACCAAAAACCTGATGGTGTTGAAAATCGTGGATTGAATCAATGGCTTTAACACCCACGAGATATTCTCTCAATGGCTTGCCGTAGTCAGTCGAAACGAACTTGTTTGGAACGATGAGCCCAAAGGCTCCACTCTTGCCAAGGAGGCGCACCGCCTTTTCGATAAAGCACACGTAAATATCGAAATTCCCAGCCGCCGTTTCCTTATAGCTCGCCTTAAGGCATTCGACCTCTTGCGGTGCCCATTCCCGCATTGCTTGAATTCGAATGTACGGCGGGTTCCCTATCACGCAGTCGAAGCCGCCGCGTTGCATGATTTCCGGGAAGGCTGCGTCCCAGTCAAAGACATTGATGCGATACTGCGTGTCGTCGTCGAGCAGGAGCATCTGTTCGTTGTCGTAGAAGTCGGGGCCGATAAGTGAGTTGCCGCATTTGATGTTGTCGCCAAGGTCCGGCAGAATGCGCTGACGTTCTTTGATGAAGTCGCGCTGGAGTTGCTGCCGCTTCTCACCCTCAAGCACTTTGAGCAGAAGCGACAGTTTGGTGACCTCCACGGCCTGTGAGTCAATATCCACGCCGTGAATATTGTTGAGCAGAATCCTTTTGCGTTCATCGGTGGTGAGCTTCCAGTTGCCGCCGGAGGCCTGGTAGATCTTCGGATGCTTGCCACCGGCATGACGTTTGATCCTGGCCGCATCCGGTTCGCCGGTGGCGATGTCGGTCGTGTACTGGCGTAAGTGCCAGTCGAGCAGATACTGATAGGCCACGATCAGGAAGGATCCGGATCCGCAGGCCGGATCGAGCACTTTCAGTTCGGCGGCCTTGGAAACAGAAATTGGTTTGGGCTTTTCCGGATTGTCCCCGTCAAGCTGACGGCCCAGCGTGTTCTTGACGATGTAGTCCACAATGTAGCTCGGGGTGTAATAGACGCCACCCGCTTTGCGGACTTCGGGCTTTTCTTCGATGCGGGCCTGATGCCCGCTTGTCAGCCTGATGGTCTTTCCGAGGAACTGTTCGTAGACCTGGCCCAGGATGTCGGAGGGCAGCACAGAGAATTCGTAGGGCGAATCGGGATAGTACAGATTCTTGAGGATGTCTTTGAGCGCCTTGTCGTCGATCTTGAGATCGGGTGTCAGTGTATCGGGTGAATCGGCGCGTCCTTTTTCGCCGTTGTCGAAATGGAACAGTCCGGAGTTGTAGCGGTTGTCGGCTTGATGAAAGAGCTGCATGAGTCGCGAATAGGTTCTTTCGCCGTTTTGCAGAGCCTGAAGACGACCGTAATCTTCCGTTCCCCGGTCTTCGCAGATTCGCAGGAAGATCAGGCGGTCGATGGTTTTCTGCACGGCGAAGTTGAGATCGCGCACGGAAAGCGACGGGTTGCGTAGCGCCAGATTGCGGGCCAGCAGATCGCGCCAGCGTTCGATCTCGGCAAGAAACGCAGCGTCCACCGTTCCGGTGCCGCGCTTGCGCTTCGAGGTATCCGCGTATTTGTCGAACGACCCTTTCAGGATAGCTTCGCGCGAGAAGATGGACGCGATTTCGTCCCATTTCTCCGCATACTGATCGTAGGAGACATAGAGCGTACGGGCTTTGGCGGGCTTGTCGCTTTTTAGCGGTTTGATGCGGGTGTCATACACCGCGAATTCCTCGAAATCCGAAAGAATGCACAGAGGCAGCTTGCCCGACCATCCGTAGCGGCGCAGTTGATAGGCTGGCGCGATGCCCTCATGAATATCAACGGAGGGCTTCTTGGCTTCCACGAAGAACTTGCGCGTACCGCCGATTCGAAAACAGTAGTCCGGGGCTTTGGTGTATCCGCCCACCTTGATGGCATCTTCGTGAATCACATCCTTGTAGGCATCGGCATAGCCCTGTTCATTATCCACGTCCCAGCCAAGCGCCTTGAAGAACGGATCCAGAAACTCGCGCCGCAGCTCGGTTTCGTTGTAACCGCCGGATTTGTAGTGCTCCTTGTGCAGAGCAAATGTGTCACACAGCTTCAGAATAATCTCAGGGGTTTCCATAGTCATTTCTCCCCAATGGTCGTGTAATCATGTCGCCACGCTTAGCATTATATCGGATAATACGCCAAGTACGGTTTCGTCGTTCGTCACGCCCCAACTGTTCCGCCCCAGTCCCTATCGAATAGCTCGAACGTATCCAATCCATTATCTTCACTCTCGCGCGAGAGTGAAGATAATGGATTGGAGAGCGTTTCTGAGGATTGAGAGACCCAAACTATCACCCTTTTCGCGGAGGGGTCAGGCCGAGCGCCTTGATCTTGCGGAAGAGGGTGGTCTTGTGGATGCCGAGGGCTTTGGCGGTCTCGGTGCGGTTCCAGTCGTTCTGGCGGAGGGCGCTCATCAGGAAAGAGGCTTCCATCTGCTTGAACCCGTCGCACTGTTCGCCGGTGTGTCCCATGGGTGCCTGGTGACACAATGGCTCGGGCAGGTGCTCACGTTCTATCTGACCTGAGCGGCAGAGAATGAAGGCTCGCTCGATGAGGTTCTCCAGCTCGCGCACGTTGCCGGGATAGTCGTGCGACATCAGGCAGGCGAGGGCGTCGTCGCTGACGCCCATAATTTCTTTGCCCTGGAGCGTATTAAACTGGTCAATGAAGTGTTCAATAAGCAGGGGCACGTCTTCGAGGCGGTCGCGTAGCGGAGGAATCTCCAGTTTGACGATGTTGATCCGGTAGTAGAGGTCCTCGCGAAACGTTTTCTCTTTCACAAGTGCGGCCAGATCCTGGTGTGTGGCCGCGACAATGCGCACGTCCGCACGTATCGGCGTCACGGAACCCAGAGGTTCATAAACTCGCTCTTGAAGGAAGCGCAACAGGCGGACCTGCATGGCGGGTGACACGTCCCCGATCTCGTCGAGGAAGAGCGTGCCGCCCTCGGCGGCGGCAAAGCGGCCCGGTTTGTCCTTCTTCGCATCCGTGAACGCGCCGGCTTTGTATCCAAACAACTCTGACTCCAGGAGTGTATCCGGCAGCGCACCACAATTGACGGCCACAAAAGGCTTCTTGCTACGTTTGCTGAGCTGATGAATCGCACCGGCGAACAACTCCTTTCCCGTCCCGCTTTCTCCCTCGATCAGCACCGTGCTTGGGCTTTCTGCGATATCCGGCAACACGCTGAACAAGTCCTGCATCCGATGGTTGCGGCTGATGATGTCCGCCATCTCGTATTGCTTCCGGATTTCTTTGCGGAGCTTCTCGATCCGGGTCAGATCACGAAAGGTTTCCACCCCGCCGATGATTTCGCCTTGCGCGTCCTTCAGGAGCGCCGTCGTGATGCTGATGGGTTTCCTGCGCCCCCGGTCATCCAGAATTGTGATGGAGCGGTTTACGATGGGTTGGCCCGTCTCTATCGTCTGGCCCAGCGCACAGCGTCCCTCGCAAATACTCGCCCGCAAAATGTCCTTGCACGGTCTTCCAATGGCACGTTCACGCGGAATGCCGGTGATCTCCTCGGCGGCCCGATTGAATGATGAGATACGCCATTCTCGATCCACGGTAAAGACACCTTCCGTGATCGAGTCAAGAATCGGATCGTACGATTTCGCCCTTGGTTTGTCTTTCATGGTCGGTAGCATAATCGCTACCCGTTCAGAGTGTCAAGCAGCATATACGCCATAACATTATCGGCTCCCCGTGGCTTGGCGGTCGGTTTGTCGCTGCTTTTCAGCGAAAATCCTTGATCGCGATACTTGGCACGACTCGTGCAGTAACAGACAGCACCAATCGTATAGATGTGAAACGGAAGAAGAAGGAGATGATGAAATGGCGGAAAAAGCACTTGAACTGACAGACGAGAATTTCGTGGAGACAATTGGTTCCGGGGTGACGCTTGTCGACTTCTGGGCTCCTTGGTGTGCGCCCTGTATGGTGCAGGGCCCCATCGTGGAGAAAGTCGCTGAAAAGGTGGCCAGCAGGGCCAAGGTCGCCAAGGTGAACGTTGATGAAGGGCGGCAAGCAGCCGGGCAGTACGGCGTACGGTCGATCCCGACCTTGATCGTGTTCAGGGACGGTAAGCCGGTCCAGCAGTTCGTCGGAGTGCAATCTGAGGCGCAACTCGTTTCAGCCATAGAACAGGCTCTGTAGGTGAGCACGACAAAGGAGGTGTAAAATGCCGATCTATGAGTATCAATGCGAGAAGTGTGGCCATACCTTCGAGCACTTGGCGCGGACCTTGTCGGACAGGGCCAAGAAGTGTCCAAAATGCGGTGCGCGCAACCCGGCGAAGCAACTCTCGACGTTCAGCACATCAGAAGGTTCACATAGTAGCGCGTCCTGCCCGACGGGGACGTGTTCGCTTTGAATTAAGCGCAAGAAAGGAATAACCATGAACATCGAGATCAACCGAATACTCTGCCCAACGGACTTTTCTGCATCCGCCGACCATGCCTTGGACTATGCCCTTTCCATTGCCGAGCGGCACGGCGCCGCAGTAGAGCTCCTGCATGTTGCCGAATCCTCCACATATGCTGCCGATCCGGTCAATGACCAAGGTCAGACATACGACGACACGCTTCGTGAGCGCTTGCAGGCGATGGTTGACGGCAAAGGTGATACGGACGTCACCGTGACCGTCAATGTTGTTGACGGTACTGACTACGTCGAAATTGTGAACAGGGCGACGGCTTGGTCGGCCGACTTGATCGTGCTCGGAACCCACGGGCGTACGGGTATGAAGCACCTGCTGATCGGCAGCGTGGCAGAACGGGTCGTGCGGACGGCATCCTGCTCTGTCTGTACAGTCCGACATCCGGATCACGCCCTGGAAAGCGAAAAGGGTTAGCCATGGAAAAGAGAGATATCATCATCATTGGGGGAGGTCCCGCCGGGATCACCTTTTCACGCAAACTGAACAAACTGAAGGCGGGAAGAGAGATCACAATGTTCCGGCCGGAACCCCATTCGATGGTCTATTGTGCCATCCCATATGCTATTGAAGGATTGTTCGATCCAAGCAAGGTGTTCAAACGCGATGAGTTGGTCACCGATGTGGGCGTAGCACTCATTCGGCGCAGCGTAGAATCAGTGGATTTCGAGAACAAGCAGGTCACGGATGACGCCGGCGAGATCTATGAATACGAGACGTTGTTCATTGCCACGGGCGCTTCGCCCATGCGTCCGCCGATTCACGGTGCCGATGCCTCCAATGTCTTTACTGTGCAGACCGGTCGCAACATGGCCGATATCATGGCGAAGATAGAGGGCGGTGCTAAGCGTGCCGTTGTGGTTGGTGCCGGCGCTATTGGAATTGAGCAAGTCCTGGCTTATGAGGCCCGTGGCCTTGAAACGTGGTTGATTGATATGGCCTCGCACGCGTTATCGAACATGGTCGATGAAGAAATGAGTGAGCCGCTGAACACGGCACTGGAAGCGCACGGGGTTCATGCGGCCTTCGATGCCAAAGTGGTGTCACTCGATGTATCCGGTGTCGGTGTGAACCGTGTGGGGTTGTCGAATGGTGATACTATCGAGCTGGACCCTGAGAAGGATTTTCTCTGTTTCGCGGTTGGCATGAAACCGAATACCGGGCTGTTCAATGACTCTGCATTAGAGATGACACGCGACGGCATCGTGGTCGACACCCGTATGCGGACGAATATCCCGGATGTCTATGCCGCCGGCGACTGCTGCGCGTTCTATTCCTCGATTGACGAGAAGCCGCTGGGCGGGAAGCTCGCGACAAATGCCGTGCCGATGGCGAAGATTGCGGCCCGGGTACTGGCCGGTAAAGATGACGAATACCCCGGCTTCTTCAATGGCGCGGCAACTTGTGTTGAGGACTGGCGAATTGGATCGACCGGTTTTACGGCGGCAATCGCCGAAAGCCGGGGGATTGAGACGATTGTGGGATACGGCGAAACCACAACACTTTTCCCGATGATGCCGGGCGCGGAAGAACTGAAGGTGAAGATTGTTGCCGACAAGAAGAATATGAGGATCATCGGCGGACAAGTGCTCAGTAAGCTGCCCGCGACAGATAAAATCGACGTGATTACACTGGCCATTCAGCGACGCCTGACGCTCAAGGGGCTCTCCAAACTGAGTTACAGCGCACAGCCCTGGCAGAGCTTCTTTCCGGCTCGCAGCGCGATCGTGGAAGCGTGTGAGAACGCCCTGGATAATTTCGCGGCCAAAGGTGAGCCGTTTCACTATCCAGATCTTGTGGAATGGGTATAGGAGGTGCCTGGCATGTCGAACGAACTCAAAGTGACTTTCCAACCAAGTGGACGTAGTGTCTATGTGTTGCCCGGGACCCTACTTCTTGAAGCAGCAGGTCGCGTCGGCATCGCCCTGCAGACACCTTGTGGGGGCAAGGGTACCTGCGGAAAGTGTAAGGTGCGCATCGCGCAAGGAGATTGCGCTCCGTCGCCGTCCGGGAACGACGTTCTGTCTGCATTGCAGATATCGGAAGGCTTCCGACTTGCCTGTCAGGCCCATATCGAGACTCCGCTTGTTGTCGAGATCCCGGCTGAATCGCTCTTTGATGCAAGCGGACAGATTCTGACGGGGGATACCGGGGAGATCGCAGATCTTAAACCAGTTGTGAGGAAAGAGCACTTCGCGCTAGCCCCTCCTACCAGCGAGGATGCGCGCTCTGACGTGACGCGGATCACTGATGCCGTTGGCGACATCGAAATTCCGCATGACCTTCTACAGAAACTGCCGGGGTTTCTCCGCGCCAACTCATGGACCGGTACGGCTGTGATTGTGAACGGTCGGTTGACAGGCCTGGAGGTCGGAAACACGTCGCAGGAGGCGTACGGTGTGGCCGTCGATCTCGGCACAACGACGATTGTTGCGACACTATTCGACCTTGCAACGGGTGAAGCATCCGCCCTGGCTTCATCGATGAACCCCCAGGTGGGTTTCGGCGATGATGTCATCGCACGCATCTCCCGCATTCTTGAGAATCATGGCGCGCTGGCGGAGCTCCAGCAAAGCGCACTCAAGGCTCTAAATGGATTGATTCAGACACTAACCGAGGAAGCGCGTATTCCTGCTCGCCACATCTATGAGATTGTCGTGGCAGGGAACTCAACTATGCAGTAAATCCTGTGTGGGCTTGACCCATCGGCACTGGGCGAGGTCCCCTTCGTGCAGGTTACCGACTTGCCGCTGAGCATTCCTGCGACCCGATTAGGTCTTACGGCCAATCCTGGTGCCGACCTCTTTGTTTTTCCCCAGATCGGGGGATTTGTTGGCGGGGACACGGTTGCCGGCATTCTGGCGGCTCGGATGGATCAGGCAGATAAACCGACGCTGCTCGTGGATATTGGAACCAATGGCGAGATTGTGCTGGCGCTTCTTGCCGTCGAGGAACGCACAAGGGCGGCTGATTTCACCAAGAAAGTCGAACATATTGACCTCTCGCTTGACCCGGAATTTCAAATGGAATTCGGCATGGCCATGATGTTCCCGACCACCGATCTCGATGGTTGCATGGGGGAAGAACGAGGAGAATCGACTCGTGGCGAGGAACGTACATAGTGAGGCCCTGCACGGCTTCGAGCGTGATCGCGACGTGCCCGCGCATGGAGCGGAGCACCGTAATATGCGCTACGGCATCCTGCACGGTGCGTTCTTCCACGCGATGATCGTCGGCTTCAATGGCTACATCCTCGAACTCGGAACACCGGAGATCCGGCCTATGCTCTTTGCCCTGGAAGGGACGCTGCTGTTTCCCTTGTATTTCATGCCGTTCCTCGGTGGGTGGATTGCGGATACCTGTGGATACACAGCGCTGGTGCTACTGGGGATTGCCCTTGTCTCGACAGCCTTGATCGTCGCCACCACGCTGTGCGAACCCCGGCGAGGCGACCCCGCGTGCGGGCCATGTGCAGATGCATGACGAAATGAGGTCTAACGATATGAACGTGTTTGAGACAGAAGCTGAGCGATATGACCGATGGTTCGACCGCCATCCCGCCGCATACGAATCAGAAGTAGAAGCGGTCCGTGCTGCGCTTCCCGGTTGCTGCGGTCACAGCTTGGAAATCGGCATAGGAACCGGCCGCTTCGCGACGCCCTTTGGCATTGTAGATGGTGTGGAGCCTGCGACGGCCATGCGCCAGATCGCGGAAACACGAGGTGTTCACGCGGTGGATGGTGTCGCCGAAGCGCTCCCGTTTGATGATGAGAGCTTCGACTGCGCGCTCATGGTGACCACGATCTGTTTCGTTGACGATCCTACCCAAAGCTGCCGCGAGGCCTTGCGCGTGTTACGACCGGGGGGATGTCTCGTTGTCGGGTTCGTAGATCGGGGTAGTTTCCTGGGGAAGCACTATGAAACCCATCGCGAGGAGAGTCCATTCTACCAGGATGCACATTTTTTCTCGGCTGATGAAGTAGGGAACTTGCTGAGCGAGGCGGGATTTCTCGATCTACAGTTCTGGCAGACTCTGTTCCGGTATCCGAACGAAATAGATGTTGCGGAGGCGGTCGCGTCAGGCCATGGCCGGGGCGGATTTGTGGTTGCGTCCGCAACAAGAAGAACGTCAAAAAGAAGGATTCATCACGATAGAAAGGGGGTGTAACCGGTCTTCCTCTCTCGGGCAGGAGCGGAAGACCGGTTACACCCCTTCAGGCCAAGGCTTGTCCTCTTCTTGGTCGTTGTTTCCGGTATCCGCTCTTCCGCGAAATGCTTGTCAACCCACCCGCACTGTGCGTCCGGAAAGCAGTCGAAGTGAGTGACGTACGGTTTGATGTCCAGCAGCGGCGTGCCATCTACCATATCGACATTATGGAAATAGAGTCGACACGCCTCAATCCGGGCGACTGATACGACAGATATGCCTATGTGATTCGGCCGATGTGGACCTCGGAAGGCGAAAATCCCGTGCGGTTGGCCCTCCAAAAAAGGCTCTCCTGTCAGTGTCACAAAACCCGACTCATGGAAGTAGTACAGCAGATAGGCATGGCTGAATCCGGTTAGATCCTGCAGCCCCTCCCGGTACTCCTCAGCCAGGTCCACCCACCCTTGGGCCTCGGGTTTGAAGCGTCCCTGTATGGGGATGTCTGTATGATCGCGATAGGGCGAGTGAATGGTACCGATGGGCTTGATGATGATCTGTTCAGTCATGCTTTACTCCTCGCTCGCCGACACATGGCCGGGAAATTCATGCCACAGTCGAGCGGTGGCAGCGAACCCTGTGCAATGCAGGGGTACCAGGCGTTGAATCTCAAATTCGCGTAGCTCCTCAACGGTTCTGTCTATACGTGTTTCGCTGGCTGTCACGAGGTGCGCGCCTCCAATCACGGTGTGAATCGGCCGCTTGGGAAGCAGCTCTTTGATGTACCGCAACGTATTGATGATGCCGGAGTGGGCGCAGCCAAGAATGACGACAAGCCCATCGTGGGTATCGATAAACGCGGCCTGGTCATCGATCAGGTCATCGGGTTGCGTGCACGCCGCATCTTTGAAGAACGGGCCTCCCGTGTCCTCAAAATCGGTATGCCTCGGTATGGGACCCGTGACCGAGACGCCTTCACATATCTCGATGGGGTCGTTTGTCAGCATGAGGTCCGTTTTCCTGTGCAGGGTTTGCCGTGCGTACAGCGGCATCCCTATGTCCCGGCTCGTACCATTGGAATTCCTGGCATACTTGTCGGTGAAAGCCTGAGGGTGTGCGAACACCCGCAGGCGCTGCATCGCGTTCTTTTCTATCCCCTCAAGATCGGCCCGCCTGCTTTCTTCCGTCAGCGGGACTGCGGTGAGACCGCCGGTATGATCGTAATGACCATGACTCAGCACAATGGCGTTGGCTGCCCCGAGGCTAATTCCAAGGAGCCCAGCGTTCTGACGCAGGATCCCGGTCTGTCCCGCATCAAACAGGATTCGCTGTGAACCCGCCTCAATCCACAACGCAAGGCCATGCTCCGCCAGCAACCCCTGACGTCGGGCCGTGTTTTCGACAAGCACGGTGAGTTTCAGTGTGTTCATCCTATGGAGCCATTCCTGCGTGACCCTCGACATTCGGGTCCGACATCTGTTGAAACTGTTTGAATGCATATCCGCAGTCGGAGCCTTCGTGTTTATGCGTTGGCATGTCGTGTGTCCCTATCCTGTTCCCTCGCGCGTTTCGCAACCAATGCCCCTACTGGTGCGCCGATATCCGCTGCGATCATGGGGCATTTGACCGTAAGCAAGAAGAACGTGTCCTTGGATGTGTCCGAGAGCGTCTCATAGTTTCCCTGGCCCTTCGCGATGACCAGATCGGCGCGGTTGAAGCAGTGACGGAATTCCTCGGAGCACTCCTCGACCAGCGTACCCGGTGCATCGGATCCGTTGGAAATCACTGGAGCGAGTTGGGTGATCCCGGCCGTTTCTGCGTCCTCAAGGGTGGCATCGTTAATGACAGGGCTGCCCCGTACCGCCACCGTAACCTTCTGAAGAGGTAGAGCCTCGATGAGCAACCGGTCGAAGACAATCTCGCCCGCGTTGTCGGCAAGATAAAGGATGTGGCGGGCATCGTCGGCGGCACGGAACAGGTCTGTGACGCTGCCGACAAGCGGCATGTTCCATATTCCCTTGAGATGTGCTTTCAGCTCTTCGGGTGCAAGCCGGTTTTTGGACCCGGCATCCAACAGGTTGCCCGCGATGGCCAGCCGCACCACGGCCTCGCGCGGATCCCACTGGCGACGCGCCAGATCGGCCATAGCGGGTAGCAGATCGAGGGCCATTCGGTTCATTCGGTCCTTAAGCGGACGGTAGGGGTCGGCCTGTCCGGTCTCCTCACGGACAAGGCGTTGTATACGTTGGGCGATGCAAACAGGCATAGCATTCCAGTCGGCTGTAGCGATCTCAGAAAGGAGATGTCTAAGAAGCCGCTCCCTCTGTCGCTCACCGCTGGCCGACATCTCGACAGCCTCCGCAGCTTGGCGGACAAAACACGGAATACATTCCAGAGCGGTTTTCATGCTGTTTCAGAACGCACAACCCATGCCAGCGACTATCAAAATCTGATCTATTTCGTAAGCTCGTGAAAGCCAGTGGCTTACGGGTATCTTCCGTATGGTATGCTGTCACACATAGTAGCGGCTGCGCCACTCTGTTTGGATCTCAGGTGGCGTACCTGCTTCTTGGTGTAGGTTTATTAGGGAAGGAAGAAGAGAGTCGAACAGCTTCTCCATCCCGGCCGTTAGCAACAGCTTCTATCGCATTGAGCTTAGCTCCTTAAATCTTGATTCTTTGAGTAAATGAGTCGAACAATTTCATTTG
>JAOZSS010000254.1 GCA_029939545.1 Kiritimatiellia bacterium
GCTGATTTGTCGGTTCCCACGCTGAAGAAGTACCTCGCCCTGCTGGAGCAGACGTACATGATACGCCTTCTTCAACCTCTCCAGTCGAACATGAAGAGGCGTCTGGTGAAGGCTCCCAAGATATTTCTTCGAGACACCGGGATACTTCATTGTCTGCTTGGCCTGGAAGGATACGACCAGTTGCTCTCCCACGGTTGCAACGGAGTTTCCTTCGAGAGCTATGCCATGGAATCGATTATTGCGGCGATGCCTCGCTGGAGACCTTCGTTCGTTCGGACCTCCGGGGGGGCGGAAATCGATCTGGTGATGCAGAAGGGTGAACAGTGCTCCGTCTTTGAATTCAAGTTGTCGAAGGCACCCAGACCCTCGAGGGGTTTCCATGAGGTGGTCAAGGTCCTTAGACCGGACCGCAGGTTCCTCGTGAGCCCGGTGGACGTGCCGTACCCATACGACGCCGAGACGGTGGTGACACCATTGCACGCCCTGCCCGAAATTCGGGATGCACGGGCTGCTCTGTTGGGTGAAACCGCTCAGGAATCCGTGTAAAGAAAACGAAAGATCATATCTCCAAGCGCGTCGCTGAGGCGCTTCTCCTTGATTTTGATATTTCCAGGCACACAAATGCGGGAAAGCCAGGTTTCGCGCGGTCCCCGGCGTTTGTATGCGAACCGATTTAGTTCCTTTGTAAATGCCCTCGTAAGATCCTGCGAAGGGCCGCTGGGTCGGGATCTGGTCGTGATCTGCTTGTGACAAGTCAATGAACTCGGTCTTCTCCCCCTTGCGGTAGTTGGTAGATGCCCATTTTTATGGTGCAGCCGTAAAAGCAGAGGGTCGATTGCTCGATCCATCCGTATTCGCGAAGAACGGCGTCAATTCCACCACGGGCGATCCATTTGCGATAATTGGCATAGTGCTCCTCGCCGGCCATTTTCTCAACGAAGGTGATACCTTTGTGGCTCATTTTGGAGAAGGGGCCTCGGTGGGGGGGGGCTGTGTAATCAACGATAACCAGGTAGCCGTTCTTTTTGAGAACCCTGTGCGCTTCCCTGAGCAGGCCGTCGATAATCGCCTCATCTTTCTCGTGCAGGGCAAATTGTGTGTAGACCATGTCGAAATGATCATCGGGAAAGGACAGCGCGGTGGCGTTTCCGTGCATGCAGCGACCGGGCACTTTTTTTTCAGCCTGACGCAGCATAGAATGGGAAATGTCGATGCCGACAATTTGTGTTTCGCTTGAAACCATTGAGATCTGTTTGCCCGTGCCGCAGCCGATATCGAGCACTCGCTCTACCTTGTGTTGCTTTATCCAGGCAGCGAGTTTTTTGCGAATTCCGTGGAGCAGGGGCTCCAGCATAAGGTCGTAGTACTTTGCCATTCCATCGTATTCTTTGCTTTCGACTGATGTGCTCATGTCATTGTCACCCAATTCATCAAGGAGAGCGTCCAAGGACCAATATGTGTCTCGCTACTCATTCGGCAAGGTCACCTGATTATGCGCCGTTGTCTTGGTCTCAATCGTTGCAATCAAACGCTGTTGAGATTCCGAGACCTCGAGATCCCGAACAGATCCCGAACCACCCACGTGGGAACCACTGAAAACAAGGACGAATGAGCTTCGGAGTCTGCTGGATCAACCCCGCGATCACCGAGTAGCGCACCCCGTCGGCGATTAATCCTTCCCCATGACACAACAGTGACAATTGATCTCTAAGGTGCAACCTGTACCTGTCTGTCTCAAGAGCGTGTCTTGTTGTTGACGTTGTAGCACCTCAGGAGAATTTTCATGGACACCGTGGCTTCCGCCGAGAATGTTCAACCCAGAGATGGGCTGGCTCATACTTTTCACATTCCTGTCATGGGAACGGGCTATACCGTAGATACGCCGTTGAAAGTTGCCCGATATGGCATCAACTCCACCATATCTTTGGTTGACGATGTGCTCCTTGAGCAGATGCGAAAGTATTATTGCGAAAAAGAGGGCGAGGTATATGTCGCGATAGGCAACGATACCAGCGACGCACGCGCCGCCCGGATCACGGCTTACCTCAACCTGCTCGATCGTCTCATCGATCGCGATGTGCTGAGGCTGCGCAACGAGGATTTCGCTCCGGGATCAGATCTGAGCCGATATTTCGAGTTGCTGCCCGATTCCCACGTTCGAAGCCTCTATGTTGAGATGATGGCCGCCGACAATGAGGTTGACCGAAAGCAGATGCAGGAGCACCTGCGAACCCTGGTCAGGCGAGGTCGCGTCGACGTCAACATCATGACCAAGATCGACAGGATCAACTTTTTGGAGGGCAAGCAGCGCCCCAGGGAGTTCAGCGACGCGCTGGCGGGCTTGCGTGGGTTTGCCGAGAGCACCCTGCGGTCGTGCCTGATTCTGTCTGCAGGGCTCAACCCCAGCCTGTACGGCTACCTGTCCAGCTTCGATGATTTCTACGCCGACGAGAACGGGCACATCAAGAAGGAGATCGTCCTCAAGGTGAGCGACTTCAGGTCTGCCCTCATTCAGAGCAAGTTCCTGGCCCGCAGCGGCATGTGGGTGTCCGAGCTGCGAATAGAGGCGAGCCTCAACTGTGGTGGTCACGCATTTGCCACCGAGGGTCATTTGCTGGGCCCCATCCTCGAAGAGTTCAAGGGCGGCAGAGAAAAGATCATCTCCGCGGTGCGCCCGATCTATGAAAAGGCGCTTCGGGCCAGAGGAAGGGGGGGCGATCAGATAGTGCTGCCCCGCCAGCGAATTACGGTCCAGGGGGGGATTGGAACCCCCGAGGAGGACAAGTTCCTGCGCGACTTCTACGGGGTAGACGGCACAGGATGGGCAACACCCTTCATGCTGGTTCCCGAGGTGACGAATGTGGACGAGAAGCATCTCGAGAAGCTCAAGGCGGCCAAGGACGAAGACGTCTACCTCAGCAACTCGTCCCCCCTCGGCGTTCCCTTCTGGATGCTCAGGGATTCCGAAAGCGAGCTGCTCAGGAAGGACAGAATAGAACAGGGGCATCCCGGCGGAAGGTGCAAGAAGGGGTACCTGGCGGCGGACACCGAGTTCACGACCCTGCCCATCTGCAGCGCTTCCCACGCCTACCAGCAGAAGAAG
>JAOZSS010000255.1 GCA_029939545.1 Kiritimatiellia bacterium
GACTAAGGGGCGCGACTAAGAAAGCGACTAAGTGTTCCAAGACTCCACCATTCAGGTGTAGACAGAGGGAAACTCCAGCGTGTGGCCTGAACTGAAGGAGAACATATCGCCCTTCGGGCGGACTTTCGACCAGATCGGTTGTCTTCCCGAGCGAAGCCAAGGGATCTCGGTGCGACGGAGCACGGCAAACTGGAGATCCCTCGACAAGCTCGGGATGACAGACTCAACACTTTCTCAGATTCTCAGAAAATACAATTTTCTATAGGGTTGAATTAGCCATCGAAAGAGCGCGATTGCGAACAGGAGTTCCACACTCTTGCCTGTCCTCCTGCTTTCCCAAACAATGTGACTATCCCTTGAGGGACCTGGAGAGGGCCCCAAGACTCTGGCGAGGGGGAATACCCGTAACCTCTCTCCGATTCCATCTTCTTTGACCTACTGGAACCGCCACGAGGCGGCGACCCAGCTGCGCCGATCGGGGGGCGGTAGATCCACGTACGCGCCGAATGAATCGTTCCAGAGATTGTCGACGCCGACCCTGACCACCAGTCCATCCGGTGAGTCGGCATACCACTGTAGGGCGAGGTGCCCTTGCGCACCCGTCGCGTCTTCTTCGCGCGCCTCTGTCTCGCCATGGTAGCGGACCGTCTGGCCGAGAGTCAGGCGCCAATCCGATGCGAACATCCAATCCAGGCCTACCGATAGCCGGTGCTTGGGATAGTCCAGGACATAGCGAGAGCTGTAGACATTCCCGTCGTAATCCTTCTCCAACCACGTGTACGCTGCGCGGACCTGGAACTGTTCGCCCAGCCGACGACTTCCGCTGCACTCCACGCCCCACGTTTCGACTGTGCCGAGATCGGTGGCCGTCCAGACCGCCGCGTCAGGCGTGGCTTTGATCCAGTCGACCGTATGCCCGGTCTCGCGATGGAACAGGCTCACCGATGCCGCGATGGACCGACGCGGCTGTAGACGCCAGCCACACTCTGTCTTACGCGAACGCCCCTTCTCCAAGCCGGCATTCCCCAGGCTGCCCGGCGACTCGTAATTGAGCTCCGTATACGACGGTTCATGCATGGCTTCCGTGTAGGCCGCGAACCATTCCTGCCGATCCGCCACCTGCCAGGCCAGGCCAGCCTGTGGCAGGGCAGCCGTATCCCCATCAGAAAAGCGCTCGCCCATCACGCCAGCCGACACACGCAGACGACCATGCTCCCAGCCCGGCAACACCAGTGCCGTCAGCCTCTCACGGTCATGTTCGCCCAAGTTGTTGCCATCAACACCTTCATAGGCATAGGCACCGCGCCACTGAACACTCCATACATCGTCGATCCGCTCACGACCATCCGCGGCCACACCCGTCATACGCGAGCGATGCCGACTGTAGAACGGCGCGTCCGGGTCGATCAACAGGCGATACTCATCACGCGTGCTGCGCCACAAACCCGTGACCCGGCGGTAGGAGCTACTGAGATCGCCATGGCGGACCACGCCGAGCAACATCGTATCCTCCAGCGCTTCCACGGCTGCCCACGCGGGGTTTACGCCGTAGTATCCGCGAGCGCCGAACTCCCTGCGCGACGTGCCGACGATCCAATCGCTTGACCAGTCACCGTGGCGGGTACCCAGGGCCACCCCGCCGCCGACCCGCGTCAAATCGTTGTCGGGGTAATCGAGCGCATAGGCCTCTTCGTGATAGCCGAAACCTCTCACTCCCACCGCGCTGTCAGCCGAAGATGAGAGCAGGTATTCCATGAGGCCGGACTGCCACCCACCCCCGTGTTCACTGACGCCAAGACCTACGTAGCCGCCCGAGGCCGGATCGCGAAACCCAAAAGCGATTCCGCCGGTCGGATGGACGGTCGAGCGGCGCACCTGGGCCAAACCAGTCACGACCTCCGGATCAATGAAGATGGATGCTGCCACCGGCATCGAAGCATGGAAGTGCTCCGTCTGGGGATGATGCAGCGCCATGCCCTCCACGAGGAGCCCCGCTTCACTGAAGCTGCTGCCGCGGATCGATATGTCAGCCTGAACGTCGGTGCCGCCCTGCCGGTTCAGCGTCACGCGCGGGTCCCGCTCAAATGCAGCCGCGACCGAATCCGATCGGCCGGGCATCATGAGCCGCTGTGCACGCACCTCGACAACAGCGTTACTGAGAGATGCTGATTGGGCGGAAACTGCCGCCAGTGTGAGCGAACTGATGAATCCGAGGATAGGTGATTTCATTGCTTACACTTTCCGAATGACAAGAAAGGCGAAACTATTGCGGGCGGACAGGAAAAGAAAAGACAGAGAGTAAACAGGCTATTCTTCGAGAATATAGGTATAGCGGTTGTTGGCCCCTATCAGGCGGAAAAAGCCGGAGGTGAGATCGCCATCATCCAGGATTTTGTCAAGCTTGCGCATGACGTCCGCCGATGCCGAGGCACCGAAGATCGATATGCCGGCATAGGGATAGGAGTCGGGTCCTTCCCAGTTGTAGTTACCTCCTACCGCCGTCTCCTTCGCCCACTTCTCAGCATCGAGATACTCCTCCATCGCCGTATTGGGCAGGTTGTACAAACCGCCGACATGGTAGTCCGGAGGGTACCCGCCTCGTTCGAGGGCGTACAGGTCAAACGCATCGCCGAACACCTTGATGTCATTGGCGACGCCAGTCAGCAACGTCTGGGTTCTTGCTTTCCGGAAGCCCGGCAGCGCGATGGCCGAGAGAAGCGCAATGGTCAGGACGACGATCATGATCTCAACCATAGTGAAACCACTCCGGCTGAGCCCTTTGAGTCCTCGTCTATGTTGTAGCGACCTATTCACAATAATTAATGTTCTACAATGCCACGGGCCTGTAAAGCTCAAAGCAAACCTCAACCTATATGAATAACGCTTAATTTAGAGCATATATCGTGCCTGATACTCACTATCTCAACATCTGGCACACATTTTGCAAGGAGGTCCCATATGTAGTGGGTCCGGTTCACAGCCCCCATTTTCCTTGTAGACCTCCTGAGAACAGCTTGGTACATTGTGCCCCTACCCATAAAGATGATACGGGGTGGGCGGTTAGCTCCTCCCGCTGCCAAAACTTGGAGAGTCATGGAAACC
>JAOZSS010000256.1 GCA_029939545.1 Kiritimatiellia bacterium
AAGATCGCTCCCCACGGCCCCCCTTGTTCTGTAAGAAACGGGTCGCACAGCAGTCCGGTTTCGATGATCTTCTCACGCTCCATTTCGGGGAAAAACCCGACCCACGAGGTCCCGCAGGAGAGCATCATCGTGCCGGGCGCCAGAACCTTCACCCCGCGTGCGGCCGCGGGATGGTCGAAGCTGCCGGTCACCACGGCGGTGTCGACCGGAAGCCCGGTGTCGCCGGCCGCCTGCCGTGTCAGGGCTCCCGCCACCACACCACTATCGGCCAGCGGCGACAGTGACAATTCAGGAATATCCAGCAGATTCAAGAAAGGCATGTGATAGCGCCCGGCCACCTGGTCCTGAAGGAGAAACGTTGTCGCTGTGGAATGATCCATGATCCAGTTGCCGGTCAACCGGAAGAGCAGCCAGTCGGTATTCATGCCATAGTGACCTGCCGCCCGAAACCGATCACCCCTGTTCTCGCGCAACCAGGCCAGATGCGCCAGCGGGAAGCTATCCGCACAAGGCCAGCCGGCAACCTGATGCACAGCTCCGGTTGAGAGCGCTCTCAGGGCTTCAGGAAGATTCTGCGCCGCTCGCTCATCCATCCAGTTGATAATCGGCGTCAGCGGTTGTCCGTCCTCATCGGTCAATAGCGTATTGCCCGAGGCGGCAGCCATCGCCAGCGCGTCCACTTTCCCGGGAGCGCGGGCAACCAACTCACGAATGATCTGACAAATGTCGCGGTAATGCTGCTCGGGATCGGCCTCAACCCATCCCTCCGCGGGGTGCTCCAACGTGGTCCGTTTCTCGGCAGCAGCCACTTCATTGCCCTGCGCATCAATCACCACCCCCTTGATGACACTGGTGCCCAAGTCCAGGCCCATCAGGAAAGATCCTGCTGGGCGTTGGGCGTCCCGCCGTGGTGGGATAAATTGGGCGCTTGCCCCGCTTTGCGGCGTTGGTTGTTGGGCGTTCATATCTCTCTCTTCACTCCCCACCGTCCACACTCCACCGTCCACACTCCACACTCCCCCATCACACTCCCCCATCACACCACCGCTTCCTCCGGCGCCACGCCGTCGTTGATTACCGCGTTCAGCGCGGCAATCAGGCGGGGCGGATCCTCTGCCATGAAGATATTGCGGCCGAAGATGATGCCGCGTGCGCCCTGCGCCACCGAATCGCGCGCTTTCTTGAGCACATCCAGATCGCTGTTCAGCTTCTCGGCGCCGATCGTGAAGACCGGGACCGGGGTGTTTTCGACGACCTCGTGGAAGCGATCGCCCGTGAAGAAGGTTTTGATCAGGTCGGCGCCCATTTCCGCCATGATTCTGGAGATGCGTTTGACCTTGGCATGCACCTGCTCAGGCGTCTTCTCTTTGTGCTCCACCACATAGGCTTCGCCGATCAGCGGAATACCCAGGCGTTCTTTCTGTCGCACCACTTCGGCGAAAATCCGCACATTCTCCGTCTCACGCTGACGATCGTTGTCCTCTTCAAGGAACAGCGAACAGATCACCGCTTCGGCCCCGGCCTGAACCGCCTCGTCGACAGTCGTGGCGATCGTGGTGTATCCCTCCCGGTATTCGAGTGGGTAGTAGAATGATGCGCTCCAGTTGATACGCACTACCGGCGCGGGAGCCTGCGTGGCTGCAAGCAGCTCCCAATTGCGCCTCAACATGAAGCGGGGCAGCAGCAGGGCGTCAGTTTCCAGACAGCTCGTGATGGCCGGGGCGGCTCTTTCGATCCCAGGCTGATCTCCGTACTCCACCACATGATCCAAGGCGGAAATCACCAGATTCTTCTTCCCCCTGAACAGCTTCTTCACACGCAATTCAATTCCAGACATCGCTTTCTCCTCTCTCAGTACGTCCAGTTGTGCCAACGGGACGACAGCACACACACGCATCACTCAACAGGGGCCAGCTGACACAACTGGCCCTACCACCTGAGGAGTTCCTTTAGTTCTCCCCTACGTTCGCATATTTCGAGCAATCTTACTTGATACGAAGCGCGGCAATGTTTACTATATCGGGACATTATGAAACGGACCACATCTAGCCCACATGGCGCGAAGCCGCTGTTTTACGAGGTGACTCTTGGTGGATTTGAAGCCCCTCCTCAACCGCCGACTGGACATGTGCATGACGCCATTGAGATTAGCACCTTCGAACACGGGTCCGTGACCATGCTCTATGGCGGGACCCCACTAAAGATTGAGCCGGATCGCCTCGTGGTTCACTGGGGCATGCTGCCGCACCAAGTGCTGGAGCGCGCGCCCGGTGCGCTTGTTGTGGGATTGCACCTGCCGCTGGCCTGGGCATTACAATGGCATTTCCCGCCATCCCTGCTGACGCGGGTACTCGGGCTTGAAGTTATCATCGAGCCCCCACGGAAACGCCCCTGCTCGGATCTGGAGCTTTTACGGGACTGGAACCGGCTGTTGGCCGACGGGGATGAGTTGTCCCGCGAGATTGTTCTGGCCGAGGTGCGTGCCCGCTTGCTGCGGCTATCGCAGCGCCAAGCCGGTGCGGCCAATGAAGTGTTCTCCGAGGTCCACGCTACGCGAGTATTCCATGCCGCGCTCCAGTACATCGTCCGGCACTTCAGGGAACCGGTGCTTCTGACTGATATCGCCAAAACCAGCGACGTCAGCATACGCCACCTCACCCGACTGTTTCAGCAGAACACCGGAGAGAGCATCAATGCCTATATCACCGCCCTGCGCCTCTCGCATGCCATGCGCTTGCTGGTGACCACCGATCGCACCGTAACCGACATTATGTACGACGCCGGGTTCACATGCCCCACCCATTTTTATAGCGTATTCCGTCGGCGAACCCAAACCACTCCAGCCCGCTACCGTCGCGGACTCGACGGGGGCTGAACATGAAGCCCCGGTTCTTCGCTGTCTTGAATGGGTAAGTATCGAAGAGAATTGAACATCCAACAACCAACGCCCAAGGGAAAGCCCTGCAATGGGCTATCGAAGAACAGGTTGCTGGTTGCTTCAGGTTGTTTAGCTCGACCCGATCCGAAAAGCCTTTCGGACCGGGGTTCTGAGTTCAAAGTTCACGGTTC
>JAOZSS010000257.1 GCA_029939545.1 Kiritimatiellia bacterium
CCCTGTTTTCTATGTTTTTCCTCTCTCAGGCAGGAGCGGAAGACCGGTTACACCACGGACTCTTCAATGATACCTATGGAGAGTTGGCCATCGCCTCCTCCGCCACCGGGCACTATCGCGTCGATCCGAGGACCCCGGCATGGATGCAGGCAACCCGGCGGGAGTCGACCGCTTCCAGGGCGGGCATCGTTTGGCTACAGGCGTCGGTGGCGTGAGCGCAGCGAGGGTGAAAGCGGCAGCCCGGTGGAGGATCGGCAGGCGAGGGGACGTCACCGGGGAGCACAATGCGTTTGCGTCCGTCAGGCTCGATGCGCGGCACCGCACTGATGAGGGCACGCGTGTAGGGGTGTTGGGGGGTGTCGATCACGTCACGTGTCGGCCCGGTCTCGACCACCTGGCCCAGGTACATCACGGCGATTCGATCGGATACCTGTCGCACGACGGCAATGTCGTGCGAGATGAAGAGATAGGACAAGCCGAACTCGCCTTTCAAGTCGTCGAGCAAGGCGAGAATCTTGGCCTGTACGGACACGTCCAGCGAACTGGTGGCTTCGTCGCAGATCACAAGATCAGGCTCAACCGCCAGGGCGCGCGCAATCCCGATGCGCTGGCGCTGGCCGCCGGAGAACTCATGCGGATAGCGGTCGAGGATGTCACCCTCCAGGCCCACGCGTGCCAGCATCGCGGCAGCGCGCTGGGTGCGATCGGCCGCTGTGCCGATGCCATGCGTCCGCATGCCCTCGATGATGATGGCCCCGATCCGCATGCGGGGATTGAGGCTGGAGAAGGGGTCCTGGAATATCATCTGGATGCGCTGGCGATAGGGCTGCAGGCCGCGGCGCTGCAGGCCTGCGAGATCGTGCCCGTCAAAGTGAATCGCACCGCTTGTGGGGCTGAGCAGACGGTTGATGCACTTGCCCACCGTGGTCTTGCCGCATCCCGACTCTCCGACGATGGCAAAGGTTTCGCCGCGGTGGATGTCGATGTCGAGACCATCCACGGCCCGCACGTAGCCGACCGGGCGCTGGAAGAGGCCCTTGCGGATGGGGAAGTGCATCTTCAGGTCGGAGACCTCAAGAAGTGCAGAGTTGCCTCCGTCGCCCTGCGGGCTATGGAGGACGAGTCGGAGGGCAGGCTGAGTGCTGAGTTCTGAGTGCGTTGGGTCGGCAGTCATGGAGGGGACGGCGTCGAGGAGGAGCTTGGTGTAGTCGTGTTGCGGGGCGGTGAAGAGCTTGTCGGCGGGGGCGTCTTCGACAAGCTTGCCGTCGAGCATGACGCCAATGCGGTCGGCGTTTTCGGCGACGACACCCATGTTGTGGGTGATCAGGAGAATGGCGGTTCCGAGCTCGGACTGTAGCTTGGTCATGAGTTCCAGAATCTGCGACTGGATGGTGACGTCAAGCGCTGTGGTCGGTTCGTCGGCGATCAGGATCTTGGGGCGGCAGGCCAGTGCCATGGCGATCATCACGCGCTGGCGCATGCCCCCGGAGAGCTGATGCGGGAAATCGCGCAGGCGCTGATCGGGGTCGGCAATACCCACATGGTCGAGCATGTCGACGGCCCCACGCTCCGCCTCGCCACCCCGCAGACCCTGGTGGAGCTTAATCACTTCGATGAGCTGGTTGCCGATCGTGAATACCGGGTTCAGGGCCGTCATGGGCTCCTGGAAGATCATGGAGATGTCATTACCCCGAATGCGACGCATCTCGATAGGCGGCAGTCCCACCAGCTCGCGTCCTTCAAAGGTGATTGACCCTCCCGCAATGAAACCGGCCGGCCGCGGCACGAGTTGCATCACGGAAAGGGCCGTCATGGACTTCCCAGACCCCGATTCGCCCACCAGCGCATAGGTCTCCCCTTCGCGCAACTCAAACGAAATCCCATCCACCGCACGCACCAACCCCTCGGGCGTATTGAAATGCGTCCGGAGGTTAGAGATCGTTAGTATAGTGGATGGGTCAGGCATGGGTTTCACCATGAAGGGCATGAAGGAAATGAAGAGGGAAGGGGGATAACCACGGAGGCACGGAGACACGGAGGAGAGAGGGGCATGAGGGAATGTTGCGGGAATTCCGTGGGCCGGAATACCGGCTCCCATAATTCCCGCAACGTTGCTCCAAGGGAGAGGGAAGAGAATGACGGAGCCGTTCTCTGAGGACTCCTCTTCCTCCCAGAGGACAACGTTGCGAGAATCGAGGTGCGAGGTATTCCTCGCGCCCGATTCTCGCAACATCCGTGTTCGTTCCTGTCATCCGTGGTTTCATCCCCCTCACTCTCCTCCGTGCCTCCGTGGTTCGAAATTGCTCTCATTCTGTGCGTAGCCTTGGGTCTAGTGCGTCTCTGAGGGCGTCGCCGAAGAGATTTGCGGGAAGGACCAGGCCAACCATAAAGACGAGGGCGGCGATCAGTTTCCACCAGATGATCGGGGCGCGCGCGAGCTCTTGGCGGGCGTCGTTAATCATGGAGCCCCACGAAATGGTGTCGGCACCCACACCGATGCCGATATAGGAGAGGACCGCTTCGGCGAGGACGCGGCCGGAGAAGCTGAGGACGGCGGTGATGAGTACGATGTGCATCAAGTTGGGTACGATGTGCTGGAACATGATGCGGGCACGGCTGACGCCCATGGCCGCGACCGCCTGAACATACTCCAGCTCACGCAGCTTGAGCGTCTCGCCACGCAACACGCGGCAGAGCCCGGTCCAGGAGGTGATCCCCATAATGATGCAGAGCTGGGGCAGTCCGCGCCCAAAGACAATCATAAACGATATGATGAGCAGCAGTGACGGAATAGACGAGAGGACGGTGTAGACATACTGGATGAGATCGTCGATCCAGCCCCGGAGATAGCCGGCGGTTACGCCGAACAGGATGGCAAAAGGAATAACGAGGAGCGTGGTGAATCCGCCGATGATCATACCGGTGCGGATGCCCTTTATGGACAGGTAGAGCACATCATTACCCACGCGGTCGGTACCCAGCAGGTGGCGGCGCGGGTACCTGAGCGGGGGCTGTCCCCGTGTGGTGTTACCCTCGCTGTCGTAAAGCGTCTCCTTGGTGAACT
>JAOZSS010000258.1 GCA_029939545.1 Kiritimatiellia bacterium
GTGGTGTAATTCGCGGGCCACCGTCCGGGCATGCTCATGGTGACGGGCCCGTTCGTCGAGCGTGGCGCTGATCGCATCCTGGGACCAGGGCGCAGCGTCCAAGGTGCGTTCTTGCGGGCAGCGGCCGTCGATGTGCGGCTGAGGAATGTAGGGGTAGCACCAGCGCATGAACAGGCCCACCACCGCAGAGCCCAAGGTGCGGGCGAGTTCTTTACGCCACGACACAGAGCCGGGCCCCTGTCGCAGATCGATGCAGCCGAGCACGTCGCGCATGGCGTTTTTGGCCGTGAGGAAAAAACGTTCGATCAGCGCCTTGTCGGTCGGCCGGTATGCGCGCGCCACCCGCATCTCGGCTTGCTGATCCTCGGCGGTATCGACCGTCAGCTTGGCCAGGTATGGCGTGCCCCGGTCCACCCGTATGCCCAGCGCCCCGCCGGTTTTCTCCGACCCCTGATGGATCACCTGCGCGACCTTCTCAGCCCGCTCGCGATCACACAGATCATGGGCAAAGATGGCCCGCGAGTGGGCCTCCATAAATGGGATCAACTTGAAGCCGAACCCAAAGCATTCCAGATCGGTGGTGTCCATCAAGGCCAGCGCCCGGTACGGCAAGTTCTCGGGCGCGTCGCGCCCACGTTCGGGTTTTGTGCGAATTGCTTCCGACTTGTTTTTGTTCTGCCCGGATGCCCTGCAAAAGGCCCCGTAGGACAGTTTCGGATGGCCGTGCTCTTTGCACAGATCCGCGTTGTCGCGCACAAACAGTCGGTGCAACTTGGCCAGTGGCTCGTCGGGGAACAGGGCCGCGTAGTCGGCGATGTCGCGAGCCAGCGCTTCGGGCATTTTACCGTGCGGGTGACAGGGCGCGCGGGACTTCGGCGTCAAGCCACGGCCGGAAGCCACCTCGGCCCTCCAGATCCGTAGTGTCCTCGAACATAGCCCCAGCCGGGCCGCCGTTTGCTCGTAGTCGACGCCGTGCTCGACCTTGAGCCTTTCGACAGCCCCCACGATCTCCTCGCGGCGCTCGGGACTCATCACTGCGATGCCCGCCGCGGCGATCATCGCACGGGCTACCCCCAGCAGAACGCCGCTCACGGCCAGGCGCTTTCGTTGCATCTCCGACTCGCCATCTTCGGGCTTGGGCCCGGGTCGTTGGTGTCTCTCGACCAGTCCCAGCAGCTTATCGAACAGACGACTGTGCAAACGCGGGGCTAACTCTCGGCTAACTCCGAACTGCTCGGCCGCTTCCGTTAGGGTGGGCACCTGGCCGCCAAAATGTCTCCGAACCACCGCCAGGCAAAATAGGATTGCAACAGAATGCGTTGATATCTTACGATAGCTCATGGGCCGTATAGGCCTTCTTTCGCGGTGCGCTGGATGTTGATTGATCGATCGGGTTCAGCGCGCCGCACTTGTTTTTCAGGGGTGGTCTCAGTCCCCAGCTCTGCCCAGCTCTACGCCCAGACCGCAGAAGCGTAGCTCCAGCCTGCCATCCACCAGCACCAGTCGCAACATCTCCAGCGCTTCGCCCAACTCTTCCAGGGGCCCGCCGATGCGCCCGTTTGATACTGCCGCCGACTGCCGCCCGCGGCTCCTGGCCTGTACCTCGGCCAGCACCCGGTCCTGCAAACCGAAGTATCGATCAGCGGGCGTCAATCCGTCTATACCCATGTGGGCCCGTTTGAGGTTGTACCCATCGACCCACTCACCGATGGCCGACGACATCTCTTCGGCCGTGGCGAACTCTCGCACATAGATCAGCTCCTTCTGGATCGCTCGATTGACCGACTCGACTTTGCCCAGCGTTTGGGGGTGATACGGCCGCGATACCGAGTGGTCGATAGTCTCCCGCTCCAGGTACCGCTTGAAGGAAGTATCCTTGCGCACCGCCAAGAATTGCCCACCACGGTCGGTTAGCATCCGCTCCGGTTTGCCGTGCCTTGCGATGGCCCCCTCCAACGTGGCCACCGCATCCTCGCTGGTGATCGTCTCGCTCAGCCTGTGTCCCACGATGAACCTCGAGAAATCGTCGATGACCAGATGCAAGTACACCCGTAGCTTGTGCACCCGCAGCGACAACGCATCCATCTGCCACAATGCATTGGGCCTCGGTGCTTCAAACCGCTGAAGCTTCTGCTCCTGTTTCGCCGTGCGGTGCTCGGTACGGTAGCCGTTGACACGCAGCACTCGTGCGATTGCCTTGACGCTGATGCGCCAGCCGAAAAACCGCTTGAGCTGGGCACGTATCTGTGCCGGTCCCATCGCCACATGTTCTTTCTTCAACTTCAGAATCTCGCCTACCTCCTCGTCCGATAGCCCCGCAATGTTGTCTTTTGGCGCCCGGCTCCTGCCCGCCACCGGCGTAGCATCGGTCCCGACCTGTACCTCGTTGTTCTCTTCGCTCGTCTCCTCGATCTCCTCCCTTCCGGTCTGTGTCTCTGGGTAGCTGCCGTCCTCCTTGGCCTCCTTTCTCCAGCGACACAGGCTCACCGTGCTCACCCCGGTCCTGGCTGCCACCGCCTCCAGCGTCATCTCTGCCGCCAGCAACTTCAGGCAGTCGATCTTAAACTCCGGGGCATAGCGCACGCCCTTCGACCTGGGCATTGCCTTCTTCAGCATCTTGCCCGTTGCCCTGTTTGACTTCTTTCTCACCTTCGCCATGGTCTCCTCCTCGCCCCTCTCGGGGCACTTGGGGGCGACGGCCAGGCTCGATGAGTGTGACTTGTTTAGTGGGTGATTTTCGGATCGATGTGTCGGTCAGCTACATCTATGATCCTGCTCAATCATATTGGAATTGTGATCCCAAATCACCACACCACCTGTGTCGGTACAACAGAAATAGTCGCCGTTGTCTTGCTTGAACGGGGCAAGCGTGTTCGGAACGCCAATGAACTGGGCATCACTAACTATGGTCTTCAAGTTCTCCATTGGACCTCGTGTGGGCTCTGCCCAGCCGAAATTGTCCCAGGCAAATTCCCCCATCGGCGTGGTGTGGCACCCGGAAAGTTGGAAAGCGACAAAGTCATCGGGATACTTCACGT
>JAOZSS010000259.1 GCA_029939545.1 Kiritimatiellia bacterium
CTAAGCAGTTCGATTAAGTGTATCTGACCAAGGGGCGCGACTAAGAAAGCGACTAAGTGTTCCAAGACTCCACCATTCAACTGCTGATTCAGAAACACTGCCCTACCACATGTAGATACCGGCTGAGTCAATCAGCCACCCTGTTCGACCTATTTCCCCTCGGTAACATTTGATATGGCGCAATTCGTAATGAACACGAAGTATCAATCAGTATCTGAAGCCGCAGCCTTTCTGGCTGACGCCTCGGATGTGAAGGATAAGGTCGATCTGGAAATCGCACGAAGCACGCTTGTGACAGCGCTCATACAGATGCGCCTTGAGAAGGGATTGACACAAAAGGATATCGCAGACGCACTGCACTGTGACCCCAGCAAGATATCCAAGCTTGAAGCCGGTTTCAACCATCTTCGCGACGTGGTATCTTGATGGTGCCGCCGAATGAAGGAGCCTACCCCTCCTTCAGCGTCACAGCAAATCGGCGCCCGAAGGCCGCCGCCTGCGCGATGCTCTCAGAATTGGCGCCGCCCTTGATTTCGAGGCTGTCGACCAGGTTCCACTTGACCGGCTCAACAATCTTCACCAGGTCGCGCAGCGCACCGCCGGTCCAGCCATAGCTGCCGAACATCGCAAGCTGGCGATTCTTGACGCCCTTGATCCGCGCTTCGCGGATGACCTCCCATACCGGAGGAAAGAGCGCCCCTTCGTAGGTTGGGGCACCCACTACGACGCCGCGACGCGTCCAGAGGTAAGGCAGCATGTAGCTCGAGTGCGTACGTGCTGCGTCAAAGATCTCCACATCCAGCCCCTCGCCCGCAATGCCCTGCGCCACGGCATTCATGAATCGCTCGGTGTTGCCGTACATGGATCCATAGATCAGGGTCACGGCCAGGTCGCCCGGCGTGCCGGGGTAGTCGCACCACTCCTGGTACAGCTCGATGATCCGCTCCGGGTGGGCGCGCCAGATGAGTCCGTGCGAGGGCGCGATCATACGCACGTCAACATCGGCCAGCTTCTGGATGGCTTTGCGGACCGACACGCGAAACTTGGCGACGATATTGACGAAGTAGCGCAGCGACTCGCGCTCGTAGAAAGCCTGATCCTGGCACTCATCATCAAAGATTGTGCCCTGTAGCGCCCCGTAGCCGCCAAAGCCGTCACAGGAGA
This sequence comes from Kiritimatiellia bacterium, assembly GCA_029939545.1. Classification (GTDB taxonomy): domain Bacteria; phylum Verrucomicrobiota; class Kiritimatiellia; order UBA8416; family JABMPJ01; genus JABMPJ01. The sequence continues at coordinate 1,165 of JAOZSS010000259.1, forward strand.
AAAGGACGCCATCCGACGGCTCAAAGGTCATCATGGTCTCCGGCCAGTGCACGAACGGGGTGGAGAAGAACTGGAGCGTGCGCTTGCCGAGTGAAAGGGTATCGCCATCCCCCACGATCTTCATGTTGTCGTGCACGCCATAGTAGGCCTCCAGCAGACCGGCGGCCTTCTCGGTACAGACGATCGTCATGTCCGGCGCCATCTCCTTGAGAATCCGCAGCACACCGGTGTGATCGGGTTCAACATGATTGATGACACAGTAGTCGATATCACGAAGCGATGTGATGTCGGCGATCTGCCCGAAGAAGTCGTCAGTCTTCATCGCCTTGGCCAGGTCAATGATGGCCGTCTTCTCGTCTTTGATCACGAAACTGTTGTACGACACGCCCTCGCGCGAGATGGGCCACAGCCCCTCAAACAGGTCCGTGGTTCGATCATTGACCCCGACCCAATACATGTCTGGCTTAATCTCAACCGCCGGCATAGTGACTCCCCTGCTCTATTCTTGATTGAAAGCCTCGGATTGTAGCGTGAGGGGGGCGGGAAAGCAACCAAGCGCTTGCCGAGCGACAGCGCTAACAGCGTAGAAGAAGTATCGAGCGCAATTCATTTGCAGCGGACACCCCTGGTAGGATAGCCTGCTGGCTCTGAAATCGACCAGTGAGGGAGGGTGTTGTTGTGGCGTTTGAAAGTGGAGCGGTTACCTGTCGTCTGTTCTATGTTCCCGGCGGCCTGCCGGATGATGTTATTGATCGGTTTGCCGCCGCGGCGGCCCCGCCCGTTCTTGATATGGGCCGCGAGCCCATCGAGGGATGGGTGACCAGCCGACACCTTATGGATGGCCACATCACCGACGAGAGCGCCACGGTCGCCGGCTATCTCTACCTCTACCTGATGCAGGCCGAGAGGAAGATCCCCCCTGCCCTCCTGCGGGCCGAATGCCGCATGCGGGAGCTGGCCGAGATGCAGGCACGCGGCCTGGCCTACCTGCGCCGGTCGGAGCGCACCGAAATCAAGAAGACCGTCGTCGACGAGCTTCAACCGAAGATGCCCCCGACACTGAAGGGCATTGCGCTGGTGTATGACCGCAACGACCAGGTGGCCTACGCATCGGCCACGAGCGACAAGCAACTGGACGCGCTCGTCCTCAATTTCCGGAGCACGACCGGCGCCACCCTCATACCGATTGAGCCAGAGACGGCCGCGGTGCAGCGTGGTGGTGTCCACCTCTCCGAGCTGGTTCCGACCTGCTTCGTGCCCGAGTTCGAGTACGCCGGGGCACCGGACACGGCCGGACAGGATTTTCTAACCTGGCTCTGGTATGCGTCGGAGACAGGATCCCTCACGGCGGCGCTGCCAGACAGCTGCGGCATCATCATCGAAGGGCCACTGACGTTCGTGTTCGAAGGCGGCGGCGCGCATGAGACCACGTTGCGCAAGGGGTCGCCCATGGTGGCCACCGAGGCCAAGGCGGCCCTGATGGCAGGCAAGAAGCTGCGGCGGGCGGTCCTGACGATGGCGCAGGGCGAAACAGTGTGGACCGCAACGCTCGACGCAGACAGCTTCATCTTCCGCGGCCTCAAGCTCCCCAAGGGCGAGGCCATGGACCCGATCGGGAAGTTCGAGGAGCGGATGATGGCGCTGCGCGTGCTGCGCGAGGCCTTCCTCGGGCTGTTCGATCACTTCCTGAAGCTGCGCACCGAACCGGAGCGATGGGAGCAGACGCTGGCCGAGGTCTACGAGTGGGTCGAGAAACGCGCGGCACGGCCGTAATCAATGACCAACCCGGACGTCCATCGTCCAGGCATCCCGACCGAGTTGTAGCTGTAGGCGGCCCTCACCGAAGGGCTCAAGTGCACTGACGGC
>JAOZSS010000006.1:0-7490 GCA_029939545.1 Kiritimatiellia bacterium
GGCGATATGGCGACCGGGTTGGCGCCGACGCCGATGAAGATGCCGGTGGGCGGATCGATCGGCTTGCCGCCGACATCGTGGCCGTGGTTCAGGTTGGAGACCACCTGCGTGAGGCCGATCGCGTCGACGTCAAAGACACCGGTCGCGTCGGGGTAGTCGCCCAGCTTGGGCGGATCGCCGGTAATGATGAGAATATTGCGCAGACCGGCGGCGTAGCCGCCGAGCATATCTGATTGCATCCCGATCAGATTGCGGTCGCGGCAGCAGTAGTGCAGGACGGTCTCGATCCCGACCTCGCGCTCGATGGCCTCGGCGGCGATCATCGGCGAGACGCGCGCGCTGGCACGGGGTCCGTCGGGAATATTGATGGCGTCCACCCCGGCCTCGTGACAGTTGCGGGCCTTCTGAAGCAGGTCCGACAGAACAAACGTACGCGGCGGCAGCAACTCCACAGAGGTGACTTTCTCACCGGCGGCGATACGCGCAGCAAAGCGCGACTTCTCGGCCTGCGGCACGACCTCGACTTCGACGGCTTCAGCCTCAATGGCCCGGACTTCGATGTGCTTCTTGACGCGACTGAGCGACCTGACCGCCTTGGCGGCCTGGCGGATGTGCTCAGGCGTGGTACCACAGCACCCCCCTACCCCGGCCACGCCCTGCTCGATCAGGCGCTTGGCGTACTCGGTGAAATACTCCGGACTGGTGAGATACATCATCCGGCCATCCACCTCGCGCGGCATACCAGCGTTCGGCATGGCAATGAACGGCTTGTGGGTCAAGGGCAGAGCCTGTTCTACCATCTCGAATGCGTTGGACGGCCCAATCCCGCAATTGAGGCCGATTCCGTCCACGTTGTCGTCCGCTTCCAGCGCCTGCACCATACGGTCCAGCGGCGTACCGACCGCCGTCATGCCCTCCGGCGTCACGGAGAAAGAGGCAAACACGGCCACCCCACAGCCTGCAGCCGCCGCGGCGGCAAGCTGCAGCTCTTCGAGGTGGGTGAAGGTTTCCAGAAAGATGACATCCACGCCGGCTTCCACCAGCGCACTGATCTGCTCGTCGAATGCCTCGTGCAGAACACCGCGATTGGACTCCGGCCAGAGCTGGCCCGGACCCAGACAGGGACCTACGGATCCGGCCACATAGCAGTCGTCCCCGGCGGCCTGACGCGCCAGGGCCACGGCGTGGCGATTGATCTCAGCCACCTTATCGCCGATACCATGCTCACCCAGCTTGATGGCGTTGGCGGCAAAGGTATTGGTCTCGATGACATCGGCCCCGGCCTCGACGTAGGCCTGGTGGACCTCCACGATCAGGTCGGGCCGCGACAGACAGAGCTCTTCGAAACATACATTAATAAAGACCCCGCGCGTATAGAGCGTGGTCCCCATCGCCCCGTCAAACACGAGTGGCGTTTCGTTGATGGTTTCAAGAAAAGGTTTCATGCTTTGTTCCATTTTTTCCTGCAGATGTCTATCAGTTGTGCTGCGGCCCGCTCGGAGATCGGGCCCTACCTGCTCCGCGTGGGGCCAGAGTTCTCAGGCCAACGGATCAAACTGGTCCTTGGTGGCATAGCAGAGGGGACAACCCCACTCATCCGGCAAATCCTCAAACGTGGTCCCCGCCGGGATACTGTTCATCGGGTCCCCCGCAGCAGGATCATAGATGTAGCACCAGTTTAACACACAGATATTTCATAGCCCGAGTGTTAGAAGATCGCCCCCACCTGTCAATCAATCAAACCGAAGCGTGAAATGCCTGAGGGAGCTCGTCATCTGCGGGGAATTCCCCCGCTTGCACTATGCTCGCAACATTTCTTTCATCTCTCACTTGTCCTCGGCGAAGGAGGATCTGCGCAATCGGTCGGCTTGTCTTTCCTTGCTTTCCTCACATCATCCCGCTTGCTCCCGGAGCGAAAAGCGGTACAATCCCTTGTTTCTGTTTCTCGGGTACTCGATGTGTCATTCGAGTAGCGACTGATAATGAGGTTGAGCTATGGCGAAGAAGCGCCCTGTATCTAAGAAGAAGTCCGTAAAGAAGAAGGAAGCGAAGCAGGACACATGGTTTCTGAAGATCGACGAGGATTCGATCTTTGGCCCGGTTCCTCTGAGTGACCTTCGTGGATGGGCAGAGCAGGGCCGCGTGGCGCCGGGCAACGAGGTGTCGCCGGATCGCGAAAAGTGGTCGAAGGCCGAGGACATCCCCGCGCTGAACATGCAATGGATGGTGGAGGTGGTCGATGGCGACCTCTACGGCCCCCTCAACATTCTGGCGATGGGCGATCTACTCGACGACGGCACAATCCGCCTGGGCGGTGCGCTTTCCAATCCCACGACCGGCGAGACCACTACGGTGCGCGATAAGCTGGCCGACATCCTCCCTTCCCTCACGCCCCCGCCGCCGGCACCCGAGGTGGATACCGCCGCACTTGAAGCGGCAGAGAAGGAGCGCGAGAAGCTGGTCAAGGACCTGGCCAATGCACGCGATAAGCACGCCGAGCATATCGAGGCTCTGAAAAAGCAGATCGGCGAGCTGGAGACCTCTGCGACCGAGGCCCGGTCGGAACGGGACGCCGCACGCGCCTCCGCGACGGCGGAGAGCAAGACGCTTGAGGTGGAACTCGACCAACGCGTAAAGAAGACCGAGTCGGCGCTGAAGCAAGCGCAGGACGAGCTGACCAAACAGCAGAACGCTCAGAACGAGCGCGAAGCGAAACACGCCGCCAGGGAGAAAGAGCTGGAGGATGAAATCGCCGCCCTGCGCCGCGAAGCCGACGATGCGGCCCAGCAGGTACAGGCTCTGACCCGCGAGATTGAAGAGGAACGTTCACGTCACGCCACGGCCAAGACCCAGATCACGCAGCAGGAAGGCGACCTCACCGAGCGAATCGAATCCCTGCGCCAGGAATCTGCCAGGAACGCCGGGGCACTGGAGACGGCACGTTCCCAGCTTGAGAAAGCGCGCCAACAGTGTCGCAACCTGGAAGCCGACAGTCATGATCGCCAGAAAGAACTGACCGACCGCATTGCGAGTCTTACGGCCGATGCCGCAGCTGAAGCCGACCGGATCGAAGCCGCCGAGAACGCCTTGGCCGCTGCGGAGGAAGCGCGCACCAAGGCCGAGACCAAGGCACGTGAACAGGTGGGACAACTCCAGGCGGAGTTAGAGGCGCTACAGAAATCGAGCAGCGCGACGACTTCCGAACTCGAGCAGGCACGCCAGGCCGTTGCCGCCCGCCAGGCGAAGGTGGACGAAATCAGCACCGAGGCCGAGCAGCGCCAGCAGGAGCTTGCCGCGCGCGTGACGGAACTCGAGGGCCGCAGCGAGGAGCAGCAGGCACGCATCGTCGATGCCACCACCTTGCTCGAAGCGCGCGAACGCGAAACGTCTGAGCTGCACGAGCGCAGCCAGTCGCGCGAGCAGAAACTCCAGATGCACATCGACGATCTGCGCAACCAAACCAGCGAGCATGTTGCCGAGCTGGAACAGGCACGGCGTGATCTGGAAGAGGCTCAGGCACAGGGCGCGGAGCGCGAGCATCAGCTCCAGAGCGACATCAACAACCTGCAGCATGACATCGAGCAGCTCAAGGACGCGCTCGTCGCGAAGCAGGAAGCTCTCGAATCGGCCACTGCTGAAGCCGAAACCAAGCTGGCGCAGACCAGAGAGGCCGCGCGCAACCAGCTACAGAGCAAGGAAGCCGACCTCGCGCGCGCCGAAGCGGCACATGCCGAGGAGACAGAGGCGTCCATCCAGCGTCAGACCGAACTCGAAGCACAGGTGCATGAACTGGATGAAGCCCTGACGGCCAAGACGCATGACCTGGAATCCGCACGCTGTAAACTGGATAGCAAACAGGCTTATTTTGCGCAGGCCGAGTCCGACCATACCGCCGAGATCGAAGCGGCCCAACAGCGCCAAGACGAAAGTGAGGCCCAGATTCAGGAGCTGCAGGAAACGCTGGCGGCGAGGCTCAACGAGCTGGAAGTCGTTCGCAATGAGCTGCAAGGCAAGGAGAACGATCTTTCTCTGACCGCAGCCGCCCTGACTGAGCAGGCCCAAGCATCTAAGCAACGCCAGGACGCACTCGAGGTTCAGGTAGAGGAATTAAACGAGGCCCTGGCCGCCAGGGACCGTGAACTCGAGGCAGCGCGGGGCGATCTGCAGAGCAAGGAAGCCGACCTGAAACAAGCGAAGGAAGCCCTGTCTCGCGATGCCGAGGCAGCGCAACAGCGACAGGCTGAGATCCAGGGGCAGGTCAACGAGTTGAACGAGACGCTGGCTGCCCGTGTTACGGAACTGGAGGCGCTTCAGCAGACGCTGGCGACGGAGCGGCAACAGACAGCGAAAGCGACCAAGGCGGCCGAGGCGGCACAGACAGGTCTCAGCGAAGAGCTCAATGTCAGGCGCGGCGCCATGGAAGCGCTGCAGGCCGAGCTGGCACAGGTGCAGTCGGATGCGGCTGCCGCCGCAGAGCAGGCTTCCCTGTCGGAGGGTGATCTGAACGAACAGATCGCCACACTCCAGGCAGAGCTCGAAGCCACGCGCGCCGAGAGACAGCGTACCGAACTCAATTTGCAGGCCGAACAGAGCCGCGTGGAGAACCTGAAAAGCCAGACCTTGGCCCGACAGGCCGAGATGCAGCAGCGCATCGATGCCACGTTATCCGAGCAACAGACTACGGCCGCCCAACTGGCCGAGGCCGAGGCGGCACTGGGTCGCGAGGTTGCCCGGGCTGAGAACCTGGTTGAACAAGGATACGTCAGGGAAGAGACCACGCGGACAGAGATTGAACACCTGCGCACGTACGCCGGTGAGGTCGCCGCGGAACTGGCGACAGTGCAGACCGAGCTCGACACCGAGCGCGGCGCGCATACCGACACGCGTAAGGGCGCCGAGAATCGTGAGGGCGAGCTGAGAGGGGAGGTGGAGCGGCTCCAGGAAGAAGGCGCGACCAAGGCCCGGACCATCGAGACGCTCCAGGACGAGCTGGAAGCCCTGCGCGAGCAGGCACGCGAGGCCGAGGCCGCCAGCGTGGCGCGACTGGCGCAGTTGACCCAGGAGCGCGACATCGTGCGGACCAACCTCGACAACACGACCACCGTGTTGGAGAAGACGCTAGGGGAGCTGAAGGATGCGCGCGAGCGCGGCGATGCGCTGCAGGAAGCCAACACGACGATGGAGGTGGAGCAGCGCGAGCATACCGAGCGCATGAAGCAGCTCCTCGTGGAAGAGACGGCCAATGTGCAGGCGGAGCTCGAAAGCCAGCGCGCCTTCTTCGAGTCGCTCCGCGAGGCCCACGCGGCCAAGGAGACCCTTTTCAACGAGCGCGTACTCAAGTTGGAAGGGCTGCTGGGGCAAGACCTTGAACCGCAGCGCAAGCTCTTCGAGGAACGCAAGCTCGCGAGTGAGCGCATCAAGGATACCGAAGAGGAGCTGGAAGCGCTCCGCTTCACGCGCGATAACGAGACGGACGAGTACGAGGACCGTATCAACAAGCTGCGCGACGACCTGCACGAATCGATGCTGGAACGCGAAATCACTGTGGAACGTGCTGACCTGGCCGAGGCCGAGCTGGCCCAGCAGAATGCCACGATCGCGGAACTGAAGAACCGCGCCCAGCGATCCGAGGGCGAGATGGCGCAACGGGTCGATCAGCTCCAGGACGAGCTTCGCGAGATGACGCGCAAACTGGGCGACACTGAGCTCCAGCTCGAGGAAGCACTCAAGCGCAAGGAGGATGCCGAGACCGACGCACTCCAGAAGCAGGAGGAGCTGAACCAGCAGGTATCGCTCTACAACGAGTACACGACCAGCACCGGCAGCCGCGAGGAGGAGCTATCGCAGCGTATTGACGAGCTCCAGACCGCCAACGCCGAGCTGACGGGACGCATCGAACAGCTTGAGTGGGATATCACCCAGAACGAGGAGTCCTTCAGCACCGAGCGCGAAGCATTGCAGAGCGACAAAACGTTCATGGAGCAGCAGCTTGAGGTCACCGGCGTCAACCTGGCCGAGGCGGCCGAGGCACTACGGGAGACACAGGCAGAACTGGCAAGCGTGACCGACTTGCTGTCCGAGCGGACGCTCGAATGCGAGCAGCATGAGCAGGCCTCCGGAAAGCGTATAGGCGCCCTCCAGGCCGAACTCGACGCCGCACGTGCTGAGACCGCCGCCCAGATTGCGGCACTCGAAGAGCAGCGCCAACTTCGTGAGGACGAAGAGAACGAGGCGCGCGAGCGCGATATTCAGTTTAAGCACCGCCTTGAGCAGATGAAGCAGAAACTGGATCGCGGCGAAGAGACCGTGGTCCAGGCCAAGCAGGAAGCGACCCAGCATCGGAACGCCATGGAGGCCCTGCGCCGGCAGATGGAACAGGGCGAGCTGGACGTGCAGCAGCGCATCGAAGACACGAGCCGCCAGGTGCAAGAACTGCTTGCGAAGCTTGACGAGGCGAACACAAATCTGGACGACGCCAACTCGACGCTGACCAACAAGGAGCAGGAGATTGCCGAACTGCGCAAGCTCCTCGAGGCCACCACCGAGGACACCGAGGTACGCGAGACCGAACTACAGAAGGCGCTCGAGGATATCCAATCCCGCCACGAGGAACTACAGGGCGAACTGGCACAGGCCCAGCGCGCTACGGCCCAGGATAAGACCCGGCTACAGCAACGCGAGGAAGAGCTGGAGCGGCATCGCAAGAACGTGCAGGACGAGCAGCGCCTGCGCCGCACCCGCGAGCAGGAGATCGCCCGCCTTAAGGAGCTGCTGGAGGAAACGCAGTCGGTCTCGAGCGAGCGCGACCTGCAGATCCAGACCAGCAGCGAAGAGCTGACCGAGACCCGCGAGCAGATCCGGGTGCTACAGGATGACATCAACCACAGCCAGGATGTGCTGCAGGAAACCGAAGCGCGCTGCGAGGCCATGGCGGCCGAGTTGGAGCGGGAGAAGTCCCTGCACGAAGCCACGCGCGGCCAGTTGACCACGGAACAGGGCCAGCTCAGCCAGTTGCTCGAGCAGACCCAGGAAGAGAACCGCAGCCTGTCGGCCCAGCTCGCCGAGGCGCTGCAGGATATCGAACAGCAGCGGCTCGTACGCGAAGATGATCGTTCGCGGGCCGAGCAGCACAGCGAAGAGCTTCAGATGCAGATCGAGCGTCTGCAACACGAGCAACAGGCCATCAGTGCCGAGCTTGAGAAGGCGGCCAACGACATGGAGCAGTTCAAGATCCTGCACGAGGACGAGCAGGAGCGCAGCCGGACGCGGGCCGAGGACATGCAGCAGCAGATCGATCAACTCCAGCAGGAACGTGAAGCAGCGGGTGTGCGCCTGCAACAGCAGAAGAAGTTCTACGACGAAGAGCGCGACCAACGCCGCCGCAAGGAGCTGGAAGTGCTTCAGTTCAAGAAGCAGATCCAGGACATGTCCGGCCAGCTCAGGCAGCGTGAACAGATCGCGATGCAGCACAAGAAGTCGGCCGATGACGA